>JBGGNE010000433.1:0-4926 GCA_041287705.1 Methylacidiphilales bacterium
GGTTTCCGACGAGACGGTGACGCCGCCGCGATCGTCCGTTACATGCACGGTAAAGGTGTGATCTCCGGGCTCTGTCCCGGTCCAGTCGTAGGTCCAGGGCGCCGTCGTACTCTCGCCGACTTTGACGCCGTCGACGTAAAATTCCACTTTTGTCACGACGCCGTCCGCATCTGTAGCGGCGGCGGTGATGATGACATGGCCGCCCGTGGTGATGACACCCGTGGTGGCGGATGTTGTCACTTCAACGCTGGGCTGGCCGTTGACAGTGATTGTGACCGGCGCGGAGGTGGCCTGCTCGCCGGTGGACCCGGTGGCAACGGCGGTCAGTGAATAAGCACCGGCACCCACGTTGCTCCAGCTATAAGTGTACGGCGCAAATGCGTCCTCACCAAGTCTGACGGTGTTGCCCTGGCCGGTGCCAGTCAGTTGCGTCGCATAAAATTCTACCTTGGCGATGGTGCCCGCACTTGCCGTAGCCGTCGCGGCGAGGTTAACCAGCGCCGGTGCCTGGACCGTACTGGGAGTGGGAGCTGTGAGCGTTACCGTTACTACAACCGGCACGGGCGGCGCGCTCGTCGTGGTGTAGCGCAACTCGCCGCCACTGTTGATCGTGAGCTGATCGGCGCGAACGGTGCCGGAGAGCAGCGTGTTGCCGTTGATATTAACTGTGCCGGATGGCGCGATGACCTGGCCGTAAATCTTGCTGCCACTGTTGAGATTAACGCCGCCGTTGCTGATCTTGAACACCAGGTTTTCGGGGTGCGCCGGATCGCCAAGCGCACCATTGTTGTTAAAGCTGTTACGCAGCCGGATTTCCACAGGGCCCAGGATCTGAAACGTGGCGGCGCTGTTCAGGTTGATCGATTGAAATTCATAAAGCTCCGGCGTTGTTGCTCCCGCCGTGCCCAGCTTCAGCATCCAGTTGCCGCCCGCATTAAAGTTGCCGTACGCACCAGCAGGAACTGTCAGCGTGCCGTTGTTGCCATTGCAGTTCAGATCGCGCAATGTTGCCCAATCCCCCACCGGGTCATTCGGGCCATTAAGATTGATCGAGCGGTTGCCAGTCGGATTCTTTGGAACTTCTGCCACCGGCAGCGTCACGGCGTCAATGCGCGTTGCCAGGTAACGCAATGCCGATCCGCTGTTCAGTGTCAGCCGATGATTCGTCGGCGTCGCCGCACCCGTCCCCGTCTTAACACCGCTAAAAGTGATCTGGCTTGCCGAGCCATTCTGCGTCAGTTGCGGAACGCCGGGAATCAGCAGATCGCCAGTGATAATCGCGCCGCTGTTCAGATTCACATCTTCCGGCAAAAGCTGTTGCACCGAGCCATCCAGCTTGCCATTTATCTGCGGTCTATGTTTTACGATTGCCGCGAGCCGATCCCCCACCGGAGCCTCAGCAGGGGTGGAAGTCGTCGCTACAGAAGGAGAGCTATTTGTGGATGGCGTTGTCGCTCCCGTCGTATTTGTGCCGGAAGTCGTGCCGGTTGTCCCGGTCGATCCGGTGGTTCCTGTGCCCGTGCCGGTTCCCGCGACAGACGGCGCATACAACGCTCCGATCTGCTCCGGCGTCAGCACGGTATCCCATATCCGCACTTCATCCAGACTACCGATCCATGACGCATTCCAGCCACTACCAATCCGAATGCTTTGCGCCGTTACGCCGTGTGTCCCCGCAATTTGCCGGGATGCCTGAAGCAAACCATCAACATAAAGAAAAGCCGTGCGGCTCGATGCTACAAAAGTCAGCGCGACATGGTGCCACTGATTATCCCCAATCAGTTTCGCGTTGGAGGACCAGTTCTGCACCACCTGATTGACTTGCCCCTGCGTCGCTGCGCTTGTATCGATGCGCGCTCTGGCCGCACCCAGATTGTTCACCCAATCTCGAACCCTAATCCGTTCGCATCCTGCCATTGAAAGATCGAATTGGAACTCGCCGTGTTCGACGTCTTCACCCACGCCGCCACAGTATAGTCGCCCAGCACCGCTGCGGACGGCTTCACCTCCACAAAGGGGCTGCCGTTAAGCACCAACGCGGTGCCCACTTTTCCTGCCCCAAAAGCCTGCGCCCGGTCCGTCACGCTCACTCCAACCAGACGTCCCGGCAGCGCACTTACGCTGTGATCAAAAACATAATTCGGATTGGCAATCTGAGGCGATGCGTTCGTGCCATTCAGCTCAAAGGGCCAGTAACCCACCAGACGCGTGGGCGCGACAGCTCCGCCCGTCGTCGCATTTGCCGCATCCAGTCCAAAGCGATATTCCTGTAAACGCGTCAGCCCCGATGTTCCCAGCAGCGACGCATCTGCTGCGTTGGTCGCGTTCAGCCCAAGTGCGGCTTCCGCTCCATCCGGCAGGCCATCTGCGTCTGTGTCCCGCTGTAGGGGATGTGTGCCCAGCAACATCTCGTGCAGCGTATCCAGCCCGTCGTCGTCCTGATCGAAATACGTTGCAGGAAGTGACGCTACCTCGGTGGCCGACAGCGCCTTCTTATAGAGACGTACTTCATCAACCATGCCCTTCCAGGCGACGCCATAACCTGCGTCGCCAATCCGGAAATCCTTTATCGTCGGGCCAAAAGAACCCGCGATGACTCTAGACGCCTCAAGCCTGCCATCTACAAAGAGCTGTGCCAGCCCGGTCGATGCCGTGAACGTCACACCCACCTGGTGCCAGGCACTATCTTTGACTACAGTTTGCACCGTAGCGCTTTGCACCACCTGGTTCGCCCCGGCGGCTGTGTCCCACCGCAGGCGGGCCTGACCATTAGGGGCGGTATCTACCTGCCAGCCGAAATTTGCGGTGTCTTTATAGAGCGCAACCACTTGATAATCTGAAGCGGGTGCCGTCTTCACCCAGGCGGAAAACGTGAAGTCCGTCAGCGCATAAGCCGCATTTGCCTGCGCCGTGAAGTAATACGCCCCTTGCAAATCCGCGCCATTATCGTACAACGCTGGTCGCCAGATCGTTCCACCCTCCGCAACGGCGCCTGGCGGCACCAGCGAGCCGTTCACCGTGGTCAACGTCAGCGCCAGGTTGTTCGAGCTTCTGTCAGCGGCGGTTAATTCATTGGTGGCGTTCAACTGCCACCAGCCAGCCAGCGATTCTGGTGCTACAGCTTGAGTAGGCATCCCATGGCTCACCTTCCACGAATCCTGAAGGGAATCGCCCTCAAAATCCGCGCTATATCCTAGAACTACACTAAGGATACTTAGGACCGCCAATAAGAATACCGCTCGCAGATCTGCCTGAGACCTTGTGCCGGAAGGCGATGAGCGCTTTGAGTTCAAATGCTGCAAGCTCGTCAATGAAAATCTCATAAAATAGAACGCCAGTTACATGGCTGATCACGCTGCGCTACGACACTATATTTATGGAGAAGATTTGAGTATTTTCAACATGAAAAAGTGTCTATAGCCTTCAACTAATGATGCATATCACGTGTTAGCTTCCCTAAATCGCGTGGGATTAAAGAGTTGCTATCTGTGCTCCAATCTAAATCGTCTATTGAAAATAATTCCCACCAAAATGGTTACCTTTGTTTGTATTATCGCCAACACAACAAATGATGCTTACCTAACCTGTTGCCTATTATAGACTGGGCCTGATTTATACGGTCAATGGCTTCCAACCTGTGCGTTTCTCCACATTTTTTGGAGCGATGCGCCAACGCGTGGTCCTTTTGGGCAGCGGATGCGTCTTCAGATGTCTTCAAATAGAGCCGCATTCCTTCAAACGTGCCGAAAAACTTTTTGACGGCGTTTGCGGCCCCCGCCCGAATTCCGACACGACTTCCTTGAAGGCTAAGACCTCACCCGACTGGATACCGGGCATGTAAGCTTTTGTCCACAGCCTTCTCTGAAAGAAAATAAATGAGCCTTTTCAGTGCATGAGTATTGTGGACTTCATGCTCACTGGGCCGTGCCAGCTTTGCAGGACGCCTCAATAGACCGAATGCCGCAATGAGCAACCTAAAAATGCTCATCGGGCTGACTATTGCCCCATGATGTGTGCCGAGTATTCCAAAGTAGCCAATGTTCTCTTGGACGCAACGTTTACGCTCTAATACTTTAAATGCAATTTATGCCTGAAAGACAAATTCACGGTGATATCGAATGAACTCAGTTGATGGCTCTGCCAGTCGATCTGGCAGGCGGATTGCCACGCCTTCATAAGGTACAAAGTTCTCCTCAAGAGCCCTCTGAGGCATGTAGGAACGGAGGCGATCGCTCAGCACCACCCGCATACCTTCATCAAGGGCAATCAGGCCCTTGTCGAGAGCTGCATCGTGCAGAGATGACAGGCATAAGCCATTGCGAGGGTTGAGCCGTTCATCAGGAAATTCTTGCCACGGTTTGATGTGGCTGGCGACTAAAAGGCCGGGCGCGTTGATTCCGCTGATGCAGCAACGTAGGCCGTAGGCACTCAAGATGGACTGGCGAAAGAACTGTTGTCCCCGACGAACATTGACTAAAGCTGTTGCCGTTGTTGGGCCGGTTGGTGGAGTCAGAGCGCGAACGGGTGCCAGTATAATTTTATCGTATTGGAGGAGATCTGCTTCTTCGTCTGCATTAGTGGTCAGCAAGTCATGAAGAAGCTGTTCGCTGAGAGGGCCGAGTGTCGCAATATTGGACGTAAACTCTTCCCACTCAACCTTATCCAGGCGCGAGGCCCCTTTCATTCCTGCAATTCCTCTGGCTTGCAAGACAGGATCCAGCGATGCAAAGTTACATAGCTTTAGCGTGAGGCTACTTGCTGTACGTCCCATTTTAGCTGCTACTTCTTTAATAATGGGATTGCCTTTATGCAGTTTGCCGAAGGGAAGTTTGCAATAAAGGTTTAGGGCAATAAGGCGTTGCTCCCGTGTCCATGATACGTTGCTCGCTCTTTCCATTGAGTAAGTTTGCCAGGTTTAGATCAAAG
>JBGGNE010000434.1:0-12072 GCA_041287705.1 Methylacidiphilales bacterium
TCTGCGCGAGGGTTGCTGGTGGAAGACGGAGCGCTTCGCACGGCTCAACCGCTTTGGCGATGAATCCGCGGCGTATTTTCGGCGCGTGCTGCCCCTGGCTTTACAGCGCTTTCCTGAAGTGTGGGTGATGACTCACGTGCCACCATTTGTGGAGGCCTGCTGGCATCAGGGGCAGATTTCCAGCGCGCGGTTTTTGCCGCACTTCACCAATACTGCGGCCGGCGAGGCGATTCGTGAAGTCGCGGCCAGGTTCCCCGACCGGCGCGTGCTCGTTCTGTGCGGTCACACACACAGCAGCGGCGAAGCGCAGATTCTTCCCAACCTTCACGTGCTGACCGGCGGCACGACGTACGGAAAGCCCGCCATCAACCGCGTTTGGGATTTATAACCATCCTCGCGGTCTGGGCGAAGCAATCGTACTCCGGCTGCACGCCTTCAAGGAAAGCGACTTGATCTAGAACAGGCTTTGATAGTAATGTTGGCAAATGCGAATGACGCGCCTGTTCCTGTCTGTTTCCCTGACGCTTGGCCTGTTGACGACTGCAGCGCATGCCGGAGGCACCATTGTATGGCCGGCGCCCGATTCCGCGCCCGATACAAGCCGCACCACATCGCTCGGCTCCCCCATTGATGCGTGGCTGAAGCAATTCGCGAATCGGGTGGTAGCCGCGCGAAAGCTGGGAACGGTGGATCTGCTTTTCGATGGCGACCAGCCCGCGCCGCTGGGCGGCGGCAAGAAGGGAGCAAACACCTTCGCCAGGGTGCGCACGTTTGATTTCGGCAGCACGAACGAGCCTACCCAGGTGGTGCTGTGGAGGCTGCAGCAAGGCCAGGTGGAAGGCTTGCACCCGCGGATGGTAGTGCTGCAGGTGGGCAACAGTAACATCAGCATCAACACGCCCGCGCAGATTGCCGAAGGCGTGAAGGCCGTGGTTGCGGAATATCAGAAGCTCTGCCCGGAGGCCGTGATCATTCTGCATGCGCTTCTGCCCCGCGGCGATAAGGCGTCGGATCCCAATCGCGCCAGGGTCAAGGCGGTCAACGACCTGATTGCTCCGCTGGGTGACGGCAAGAAAGTCATTTACCTGGATTTTACCGACAAGCTTCTGGATGCCGAAGGCAATCTGAGCAAGGAAGCGTTTAACGAGAACATGCACCTCAGTACAAAGGGCCAGCAGATCTGGGCCGATGCATTGCAGCCGCTGGTGACGGAGCATATACCCGCCACGCCTCCCGCAGCGCCCGCCACGAATGACAGCGCCGCGCCGGCTCCCACAGCGGAATCCTCACCTGCACCCAAACCGCCGGGTGGCACGCTTGTCTGGCCGGTGCAGATTCCCAAAGGCGGCAATCCCGCTGTCATCCCTTCGCCCAACCTGAGCTGGATTCCACGCTTTCAGGAAAACATGGATGACGCGCACAAACTGAAGCAGGTCGATCTCATATTCGACGGCGACTCCATCACTGCAGGCTGGAAGGGCAGCGGCAATTTTCTCTGGCGCAAATACGCGAAGCTCAATGGCATTGATTTCGGCCAGCCGGGACACGGAACCCAGAGCATCCTGTGGCGGCTGAACAACGGCCAGGTCGACGGGCTGAAACCGCGGCTTATCGTCCTGCTTATCGGCACCAATAACCTGGGCGCCGGTACTCAGCAGGTAGTGGAGGGCATCAAAGCCGTGGTGACAGAATATCAGAAACGCTGCCCGGAAGCGGTCATCCTGCTACAGGGCATCTTTCCTCGGGGCGAAAAAGCCGATAACCCGGCACGCGGCAGAATCAAGGAGATCAACAAGACCATCTCCGCGCTGGGCGACGGCAAGAAGATCATCTACATGGATTTTGGCGATAAACTGCTGCAACCGGATGGAGTCCTGAGCCGCGAAATCATGCCCGATTTCCTGCACCCCGTCGCCAAAGGCTACAAGATCTGGGCCGAAGCCATTCAGCCCGTCATCGAACAGTTCTTCCCGGAAGCAAAGGAAAAGGAGACGGAGAAAGAACCTGCCGCCCCTGCTCCTGCAGCGGCCCCCTGACCACGCAACGGAGAGACAGCATTAACGTTCAAAAGTCGCTGGGAATATTCCGGGCCGGTTTATTGATTTTGACCAGCTCGTCGATATAGAAATAGCCGTCACAGATAACGGGCGGCGAGTCGCCGAAACCGGGCTTATTCTCGCGTTTGGTAAAAGAGCTGGAGAGCCGAAAGACAATACGCCGGTAGTCATTTCCTGTTGAGGAGCCATTGACCCACCCAAGCCGCACCGTAACGACATACCGATCATCCTTGTCCATTTCCCAAAAGCCACGCATCGTGCGGCCGCTGATACTCATAGGCCCGGACTTAAAGACGCCCTTGCCGGCAAAGGTAAAGTAAGAGGAACCGTCACTGACCGTAAAACTGCCATTCTGCTCCAGGGCCTGCTGAGGCGTTATCCGTTTCGGTAGTTCATCCCCGGCAAAAGCAGGCAGCACGCAGAGTCCAATCATCAAGATGAACAGGCGATAAAGGAGACCTGAGACACGCGTGAGCAAGAAAGCCTGAATTGGACAATGATCTAACATGACACTAACGATAGCGCATTAGTATCGCGTATCAATTTTTATCATTTCCAGCATCACCCTCATTACAGAGGCAGATAGTCGCTGGAAACGTGGCTTTAAAGGTGCTCTGTCTTGGTCGAATATTTGACAGTGCAGAAAAACAAGCTATCTGTTTTGCGCCTTTGTATCAGGTCTGGATACCGTGTGGTTCCGGGTAACACTGATCGCAGAGATAATACTAACTATGCCTGCTGAATCGCCTCAAACGCTGTTCTTTGCTCTCTTCTTTATTATTCTTACCGTCTTCACCATATCTACCTTCTACGAGCTTTTCTCTGGAAAGGTGCGCGATCGCAACGGTCGCGTCGTCCATACGTCTGATGAGGAGCCGTTCATGTTTATTCTGGCCGTCATCGTGAAGATCGTCATGGTCATCTTCATCTGGGCGATCATGACGCAGATGCGTCATTAATCCGGAAGCTGCAGAGGCGGCTTCATCATGCCAGACCAATTCGCAGAGGAGAAATCTGACGAAGCCTCACTATTATCGCAAAGGCGCGCTCTGGAAACGGAGCGCGCTTTTTTATTGGACGTCACGAAGCCTTAGATCAAGTAACTCGGCGGCGTGGTCCTACTTCGCAATGTTCTGCCTTAGCGACTGGAAGTAGCGCAGCACCTGCTCGCGGCGAGCGGCGGGGAGGGGCTCGTCGGACAGGGCTTCCTCTTCTTTCTGAATCTGTTGCCGGGCCACCTCGGATTTATTGCGCGAGGTCTGGTTGGAGCCGCCTGAGCCCTGAATGGTGCGGGTGAAGGATTGCCCCTGGTCATTGCGGCCGGCTTCGACGGTTACCGTGCCCGCGGCTTCCGTGGGTTTGGTGGCGTCCGTACCGTAGCCGGCGCTGCCC
This sequence comes from Methylacidiphilales bacterium, assembly GCA_041287705.1. GTDB lineage: Bacteria > Verrucomicrobiota > Verrucomicrobiia > Methylacidiphilales > UBA1321 > LW23. The sequence goes on from JBGGNE010000434.1 coordinate 3,450, forward strand.
GTGCCGGGGCGGCTGCCGCCGGGCATGGGGGAGTTACCGCCGGGTGCACCATCTGCACCGCCGGGGATGGGAGGGCCGCCCGAGCCGCCCGGCATCATTCCCGAAGGCTCGCCGCCTTCGGATCCGGGGACGGGGGGTGCCATGGCCATGCCTTTCTTCTTATTGTCGCCGCCTTCACCTTCGCTGGGGTCGCCCTCACGCATCATACCCTGGCCGGGCACGGGGTTCTGATTCTTGTCGCCCTGCTGTTCATTGTCCTGCTCACCGGGCGGCCTGGGCTTGCGGCTGCCCTGCTTCTGCTCGTTGTTATTGTTGTTGTCGCCGGGATCATCCAGGCGCAGCGGGCGGTTGCTGAGGGCTCGGGGCGCGTTGGGATCTCCCTCGTCGCCGCCTTCCTGCTTTTGTTGATCTTTGCCCTGTTGCTGCTGCTTCTTCTGGGAGTCGGCATCGGACGCGTTCGGCAGGGATTTCAGGTCACCAGCATCACCGCCAAAGATCTCCTGACCGGCGCTGCGCAGATCTTTCGCCAGATCCTGAAGCTGCTTCTCCGCCTGCTGGCGCTGTTCCTGACGCTGCAGTTTCTTGGCAAGATCGGAGAACCGTTCGCCGGCGTCCTTCGGTTTTTCCTTTTCCAGATCGTTCGAGGCCTTCTCCACAGCTTCGCCGGGGGCCTTCTTCTTGTCTTCGGCTTCGGCGGCTTTCAGCGCTTCGTCCAGGGCGTTTTCGATACGTTTACGCTCTTCCAGTTTCAGGCCGTCATCTTTCAGCTTTTCCGCGAGCTTTTCGCTCTCCTCGGCGGCCTTGTTCAGATCCTGGGCGCGAAGCTGGGCGGACAAAGGCGCGGTGTCGGCGTGGCGATCCATTTCATCCAGCATCTTGTTGCTAAGCTTGGAGTCTTCGCTCTTTGCCAGGCTCTGAGCCAGTTCATCGGCCTGCCTGGCGCGCTTTTCCAGTTCTTCCAGCACTTCGCGGGGCGTCTGGGTGTTCTTCATCGCGTCCGCCGCGTTGCCCAGCACCTTCTTCATGTCCTCAAACTTCTTCATCTCATCCGCTGTGAGGAAAGGGGGCGCTTTCATCTCATCGGCGCGCTTCCTGGCTTCTTCGGCCAGTTTGGCGGCGCGGGCGCGTTCAGAGGCGCTGAGCCCTTCCATACCGGGAGGTGTGGGGACACGTCCCAGACCGCTGGAAGCCAGGGCTATCAACACAAAGCAGGCTAGCAGGGTGCGAATAGGCCAGGGTGTGGGGAAAGTCTTGCTGAGATGGGGCAGTGCGTCGAACAGGGTGTGATCCGCGCGGGTAAGGTGCAGGGCTATGGCGGGCGAGAACTCGCCGCGCGAGGAAAAATCGTACGCGGAGACAAGCGCTTCCTTCAGGTTGGCGCGCTGATCCCATATGGCCAGGGATTGGATATAGCTGGGCCGCGAAAGCCAGGACCAGATAGCCGTACCGGCAATCCATCCCCCAATAAAGAGCACGGAGGTGACAACCTCCATGGTGGGCGAGTAGCCGCGAATGACGGCCCGCCATATAAACAGCGCCACCAGGGCAGTGCCGATAGAGGCGGGCGCGGTGGTCTCCAGAAGGGTGATCCAGCGCGCGACGACAAGGCGCATCATGGCCGAGCGCGCCGCCGCCATGTAGATAGGCCACTGAGGCAGAGGCAGGGGCCGCGGCATGGCGGAGTTACCCTGTCGCGAACGCCTCCGGGCCGAGGTTGCCGACGCGAATTCCGCCCGCCGTGAGCGTGGCGAGGTGTCGTTCTGGAGGAGGGATGACATAGGGTTCCGCCTTATCCAGCATGACGCTGGCCCCGGGTATCGGGGAAATCCTGACCGAAGCGTTGCAGAAAGAAATGAGGCTGCACTCTGCCCTCATGGCACCCCATCGTGGTGGTCAGCTTACTTCAATCCCGGCAGGTAAGCCAGATCTAAAAGACGTCTTGTGAAGGATTAGCAGTCCGGGGAACCCGGCTTCAACTGGGCGAAGGTGCATCAGGGTGCAGAAGGTGCACGAGGGGGTGATGGGGATTGAGTTGGACCAGATTGGATTGATCGGATCAAATCTGATCTTTAAGGAATTCGGCCCACCAGGTGCGTCCGCACTTTGCACCTTGCCGGGTGCAGGAGGGTGCACGCAAGGCGCACTGCCTATATATAGGCAGTTGCACCCTTGCACCTTAAGGGGCATGCACCCTCTTTTGCACCCGCATGCACCTTAATCTGACCTCATTTTCAAAGGCCTGCACCCTGATTTTTGCACCTTCTGCACCCTTTTGCACCTTGTTGCACCCTCATGCACCTTCTGCACCCGGTTGCACCCTGGCTCTGTTTTGACATCCACATGCGATGCGCTCTGATTCATAGTGGTGAGGTGTTGCTATGCGCGATAGAATGTGAGTCAATGCTGACGCGATGGATCATTCCCCGGAGCCGCAGCAGCCTGATAAAACCCCGCCACCCCGGCCGCCACTGCCGCCTCCGGGATTTCTGCAAACATCCCATGGCATTAGTCCGGGGACGCCGTCCTATCCATCCCCATATCCGACACCGCCTTACCCGCCTCTTGCTGCGCCTCCACGGTCGCCGCTTCAGGTAGCGGGCGGCCCCCCGCCAATAGAGCCGATCATTCCCGAGGAGCACTGGCTGCCGCGCGGCGGCATTCGTGGCACCACCCTGGCCCTTCGCGATTTACTGGAGAGCTACGGCTGGCTGACTTGGTGGGGAGAAATGCGCAAGGCTTCGCAAACCAGGGATGTGAGCGATCTTGCCGGACCCATGTCGGTGTTTGGCATGCGTCTGCGGCAGCGCACGCCCAATACCATGGCGCGTGACATCATCATCCTGCTCCTTATCCTGGCCTCCCCCTTTGTGATGGAGGCCGCCATGCTTACCGCCCTGGAGTTCGTGAAGGCGAACGAGGAGCTTCAGGATATGGTTTACCCCACGGCAACCCCTTCCACCTCGCCGTCTACCCCTGCCCCTTCCCCGCTGCCGGCACTGTCTCCTACCGGTGCCCCCAGGAAACCAGTTCCGGGATCCACCGGCGCCAGAGCCCCGGGCTTCGGCTACGGGCAGTTGCTCTCGATCGTGAATGCTGCCCGGCCGTTTTACTCCGCCGCGCCCTTTCTGCTGGCTCTTGCCATCATTGCCATCCGCACCTACAGCCATTGCCGGGTGCCTTTTATGGAGCACGCCCACGAGCTAAACCGCATGACGCGCATGCAGTCGCTCAACATCATCTACAGCTGCTGGGGATACTACATCGCCAACATGCTGCCTGGTCTCAGCCTGCTGCTGCCCGCCGTGCTGGCGCGGCATGTCTTGTGGAACACCAACCTGAAGTCGGAGCTTGCCATCCTGTGCGTGTTTTCCGGCGTTCTCCTGCTCTTTTCCGGCAGACCTATCACCGTTATCCCCGATGCCTCCGCCAAAGATGAAAACGGCAAGCCGCGCAAGGCCTCCAGAAATGTAGGCTGCAACCCGATCAGCTTCGGCATTCTGTTCATGTTCGGCCTGCCAATGCTGGGACCAGGCATCTTTCTGCTCAGCTATATTCCGCGACTGCCGCTGCTGCCACTGATTTCCGGCTGCTTCTTACTGCTGCCCTGGATAGTGATGTACAAACTGTTGAACACCGCCGAGCCCTGGCGCTATCATACAGAGAATTACACCCTCCCGCGGCGCCTCATTACCTGGGGCACTCTTATCAGCGGCGCGGTGGTCGGCGTATTCTGCGCCTGGCCTGCCTGGCTCACTATGCTGCCCGGTATTATTATGGTGGCGCTCGGCTACCTTCGTAGCGCGCCCAAGATTCTGGAGGACGTTGCGCCGGCCAGTCACTTCACGCCCTTCCAGACGCACGGACGCCTGTGGCAGTTGCTCGGTCGTCTGGGCTATCCCGGCTGGCAGAGCATCCAGCTGTTTACGATCGCAAGCTTTATTCTCTACGTGTCCCTGGGTGTCGCGGTGGATGCCATCAACAGCCTGAGCGGATCAAATCCATGGATGGCCTTCGGGAGCTATTCCGGTCCCGGCACGGTATTCATTACCCTGGCCATCATCATCCTGTGGAACACCCTGATGTATCCACTGGCCATCATCCGCTTTATCACTCCGCGCGACGGCGTTTACGGCATGTCGATCATCACCATCCACTTCATCACTCTGCTCACGTTTCTTATTCTGGCGATTGTGGCCGCTCTCATTCACATGCACGTCACGCCGATTTCGCCGCCGCCGTTCATGCACATCCTGCCCGTACCGGGCGCCATCATGTCCGCCTTCTACGGCACAGCGCCCGAGCCGCTCTACCTGGGCCTGGCCACCCTGCTGCTCACCTTCCTTGCCGGCCTCCACCTCTACAAGAATATGGACTGGATGCAGCTCAAGGAACGCGACGGCCGCAAACTGCGCTCCACCAAAGGCAGCAACATGCTTGCGTAGATCTTGTGAAACCTCGTTAAGCCAGGACCATGCTGCCTGAATCATGCGGTTGATCTTTGCGCAAAGCCTTTCCGCCCACCTTAGACCGCTGGGAAATGGTCTTAGAATTATATAGCCTGGAGGGGAAGCATGGCGGTGCATTCGTGTCAACAGGGTAAGCAATACGTCACGATTTGGTTCAGCTCTCGCGTCCCCCGCACATTTCTCTCACGAATCTACTATTAGCCAGGCTGCTATGCTTGACGCTTCCCGGCGCTTCTGACAGGTTGGTGGGTACAAGTTTGGCTGAAGAGCCGGCGCGGCAAGGGTAATGCGGAATTTGGATCGTGCTGCGGCTATGGTGTTTGTGCCGGGCTGTGCGGGTGATGTCATCAGATTCACCGGCGCTCCTGAGCACGTCCCCATCGTTGCGGTGCGAGTTTTTCATTTTCCGCTGACATCTCTGAAGCGCAGGCGCGACATTCGGCCGGCGCGGCCATGGCTCCCTTTCAACCGGGCGCCCGCCGCGTATCTCCCTGACAGATCACACTCTCCCATGAATATTCACGAATACCAGGCCAAGGAATTGATGGAAAAATTCGGCGTGGCCACTCCCCCGGGCCGGGTGGCAAGCACCCCGGACGAAGCCGAGGAAGCAGCACGCGCGCTGGGCGCGACCACTCTGGTCGTCAAGTCGCAGATTCACGCCGGCGGACGCGGCAAAGGCACGTTTAAAAACGGATTCATGGGCGGCGTGCATCTGGCCAAAACCCCCGGACAAGTCCGCGAACTGGCCGAGAAGATGCTGGGCCAGACCCTCGTGACCGCACAGACCGGCGAAGAAGGCCGCCTGGTACGCAAAGTCCTCATCGCCGAAGCCAAGGACATCGAGCGCGAGCTTTATTTCGCCATTGTCATGGATCGCGCCACACACGGCCCGGTCGTCATTGCCAGCACCAGGGGCGGCGTTAACATTGAAGAAGTAGCCGAGCACAACCCCGAGCTGATGATCCGCCTGAGCGTGGATCCCCTCCTCGGTCTGCAGGGCTATCAGGCCCGCGATATCGCCAGCAAGCTGAACCTCGGCGGCAAGTACATCGCCCCTGCCAGCAAGCTGTTCCTGAACCTCTACAAGCTATTTATCGAGAGCGACTGCAGTCTGCTGGAGATCAACCCGCTGGTCGTCACGACCGACGGCAAAGTCTACGCGCTGGATGCGAAGTTCAACTTCGACGACAACGCCCTGTATCGCCACCCGAACATCGTGGCGTATCGCGATGAGGAAGAAGAAGATCCCCGCGAAGTGGAAGCCAGCAAGTTCGGCCTGAATTACATCGGTCTGGATGGCAACATCGCGTGTCTGGTCAACGGCGCGGGTCTGGCCATGTCCACCATGGATATCATTCAGTACTACGGCGGCCGCCCGGCCAACTTCCTGGACGTAGGAGGTGGCGCGACCGAGCAGCAGGTCACCGAGGCGTTCAAGATCCTCGTCGCCGACAAGAAGGTGCAGGCCATCCTGGTCAATATCTTCGGCGGTATCATGAAGTGCGACATCATTGCTCAGGGCATCATCAACGCCGTTAAGGTCGTTCAGTTGCCCGTGCCGCTGGTCGTTCGTCTGGAAGGCACGAACGTAGCCGCCGGCAAGAAGCTGCTGCAGGAGAGCAACCTCCCGCTGGAAGCCGCCGATGACATCACAGACGCCGCCAAGAAGGTGGTAGCCGCCGCCGCAGCCCACGCCGCCAAGCAAGCGTGACGCTTGACCCTGTTTTAAAAGACAGGGTCCCATGTTTAAGCTGCTGCGAACTGTGCCACCCGCCGTTGTTGCAGCTTTCTCCTCAAAACCTCTTTCTCAAGAATAACTTATGGCAGTCCTGGTAGATAAGAATACACGCCTGCTGGTGCAGGGCATCACCGGCAAGTCCGGCGGTTTCCACGCCAAGCAATGTATGGAATACGGCACCAATCTGGTCGCCGGTGTTACCCCCGGCCGCAAAGGCGAAACCTTTGAAGGCAAAGTCCCCGTTTACGACACCGTGCTGGAAGCCCGCGAAGCGACCGGCGCGAATGTCAGCGTCATCTTCGTCCCTGCGCCCGGCGCTGCGGATGGCATTATGGAAGCCGTGGACGCGGGTATTGAGCTCGTGATCTGCATCACCGAAGGCATCCCCGTTGTCGATATGATGCGCGTAAAGGCTTACATGAAGGGTAAGTCCTCCCGCCTCATCGGGCCAAACTGCCCCGGCATCATCACCCCCGGCGCCTGCAAGATCGGCATCATGCCCGGCTACATCCACAAGCCCGGCAACGTGGGCGTGGTAAGCCGCTCGGGCACCCTGACGTACGAAGCCGTATGGCAGCTCACCTCCCTCGGCCTTGGCCAGAGCACCTGTATCGGCATCGGCGGCGACCCGATCAACGGCACCAGCCAGATCGACGCGATCAAGCTCTTTAACGAAGACCCCGATACGCACGCCATTATCATGATCGGCGAAATCGGCGGTACTGCGGAAGAAGAAGCGGCCGCGTACATCAAGGAAAACGTCAGGAAGCCCGTCGCCGCGTTCATCGCAGGCGCCACCGCACCCCCAGGGCGCCGCATGGGCCACGCAGGCGCTATCGTCTCCGGTGGCAAAGGCACCGCCGCCGCCAAGATTGAGGCGCTGAAGGATGCGGGCATCGCTGTCTCCCCCACCCCGGCGGAGATGGGCAAAACTCTGGCCTCCCGGCTGTAATTCGCCACCAAGCAATTATTAGCTGAGCAAATGGAAACGGCTCCCCTTACTCATAAAAACAGTTTGGGGAGCCTTTTCTTTGCACATGCGCTGCATCTGTGGCAGCCTTCATCATTGGCTTCACAAGCATGGTACGGAAAAAGCTGCATTCCCGCCTCAAATGCTTGCCGCCGGAGGGCAATCTTTACCCTACACCTGAAGCTCAATCTGGCCCCCGGCATTTCACAACGCAGCCTGGCATAAAGCTTTTTAGCTTTATCAACTTACTTAAAACATTACCGGGAAGCCTGGTCGCCCCGCATCACCTTGCGGGCACAGGTCATCCCAACACAAAGACGATAATATGGCGTTAATCTCTAGAGGTCTGGAAGGCATTGTCGCGGCGGAAACCCGCCTTAGCGACGTACGTGGCAAAGAAGGCCAGCTAGTGTATGCGGGTTATGACATCAACGAACTGGCCGGCAAGGTCACCTTCGAGGAAATCACCTACCTCCTGTGGCATGACAAGCTGCCCAACCAGGCCGAGCTGGATGGACTGAAGGCCGATCTGCGCGCCGCCCGCAGCCTGCCCCAGGGTGTCATCGACTTCCTGAAGGGTGCACCCAAAGACGCCGCACCCATGGACGTCATCCGCACCGGCGTCAGCATGCTGGGTCTGTATGACACCGAAGAAGGAGACAGCCCTGAAGCCAACCTCAAGCGCAGCATCAGCATCCTGGCCAGGATTCCCATCATCACCGCCTACTTCCACCGCGCCCGCCAGGGTCTGGAACTGACGCCCATCCGCACCGACCTTGACGAAGCCGCCAGCTTCATCTACCTCTTCACTGGTAAAGAGCCCGGCATCGAGACGATCAAGACGCTGGATATCGCCTACGTGCTCCACGCCGATCACGGCTTCAACGCCTCTACGTTCTCCGCCCGCGTTACCATCTCCACGCTCACCGATATCTACAGCGCTGTCACCTCCGCCATCGGCACCCTGAAGGGCCCGCTGCACGGCGGCGCCAATGAGGCCGTTATCGATATGCTGGAAGAAATTGGCTCCCTGGATAAAGTGGACGCCTGGGTGTACGACAAGATCGCCAGGAAGGAAAAGATTATGGGCATCGGCCACCGCGTCTACAAGGTGCTGGATCCCCGCGCGCCGCACCTGAAAAACATGGCCATCAAGCTGACCCAAGAGCTGGGCGAGCCGAAGTGGATCGAAATGAGCGAGCGCATCGCCGAGATCATGCTGAAGGAAAAGAACCTGAATGCCAACGTGGATTTCTTCTCCGCCACGGTGTATCACTCCCTGGATATCCCCAAGGATCTCTTCACCCCCATCTTCGCCATCGCCCGCACCGCAGGCTGGACCGGCCACATCCTGGAGCAGCTCAAGGACAACCGCCTCTTCCGCCCCCAGAGCGACTACGTCGGCTTCCCCGTCGGCAAGACGGTAACTCCGATCGCGGAGCGCTA
>JBGGNE010000435.1:0-9417 GCA_041287705.1 Methylacidiphilales bacterium
CCAGGGCGTGCAGCGCGATTTCTTCATTGGCGCGATGTTTGCGGCCGGACTCAATGGCTGCCGCCATATCCGCCACACCCAGACCGCGCGAGCCCTTGGCGTAAGGATGTGTGTGAGGCACTTCCACCCACTCGTTCTGCGCTGCCGCGCCGAGATAAACAGCGCCACCCGTGCCATTGGGATCCGGAACGCGGAGGGTCCCTTCACTGCCGTAAATCTCAATGACCGGACGAGTAGACGGGCCGCGGACATCAAAGCTTGTAGTAAAGGTTCCCGTGACACCATTCGCAAATTCCAGAATAGAGACGAGGTGTGTAGGTACTTCTACTTTAACGCTCTGACCGTTTTTCGGCTTGCTTGTGATAATACGCTCCGGAAACGAGATGCGGCCTGAACCGGAAACGCGTTTGACAGGACCCAGCAGCGTAATGAGCGCGTGCAGATAATAGGGGCCCATATCGAACATGGGGCCGCCGCCCTTTTGATAGTAGAACTCCGGCGACGGATGCCAGTTCTCGTGACCGCGACACTGCATGGCAGCGGCAAAAGCGACTGGCTGACCGATGGCGCCATCATCAATGAGCTTGCGAGAGGTCTGAACGCCCGCCCCCAGCACGGTATCCGGCGCGCAGCCAACGCGCTTGCCCACTTTGTGGGCGATATCCACGATCTGGCGACCTTCGGCCAGATTCAGCGCCATTGGCTTTTCGCTGAATACGTGCTTTCCGGCTTCCAGCACGCGGCAATCAATTTCAGCGTGGGCCTGAGGAATCGTCAGGTTGATGATGATTTCGACTTCCGGATCCGCCAGCATTTCGTCTACCGAAAGCGCGCGGGCAATACCATGTTTGGCTGCGGATTGCTCCGCTCTTTCGCGGTCCAGGTCCGCGCACGCGGCGACGGTGATGTTAGGATAGAGACGGCAGTTATCGAAATAGGCGTTGGAGATATTACCGCAGCCAATAATGCCGATATTCGTTTGAGATACGGTTTGCATAAAAGTAATCCGATAATTCGTTCCAGATCAGGCGCCCGCGGCCCACGTCAGTCCATTGAGAGCCAGCTTGAAGCTGTCAGGAAAATCCGTCAGCTCTTCGGGTTTGTGACCAAGCGCTGAGTAAAACACGCGACCTTTGCCCCACTGCTTTGTCCACGCCACGGGCATCGTGCATGTGTGGCCTTCGTACGTATATTGTGTATCGGCAAGCACGTGGATACTGGGATCGACCATCATGTAATACTGCTCGGAGTTGTACGCAAAGGAGCTTGCAACACCTTCGGTAATCGGATTCGACGCGTCGCGCACAGTCACCGTATAGTCGCCCACGTGGGGATGGCCGACGAAATGGCCACCCGTCATCCACTCGTAATCCAGATTGCCGCGGAAGGCATCGCCCATGCCGCCATGGATTCCGCCCAGCCCTACCCCGCCGCGCACCGCCGTCTGGAGCCCTTTGCTTTGCTCCGAGGTCAGCGTGCCCATCGTCCAGCACGGGAAGATGAGATCGCACGACTGCAGACGCTGCACATCGGCAAATACGTCCAGGGACGTTTCGATCTGGGCCTCAACGCCGCGAGTGCGGAGTTCGTTCTGGAACGCAGTGGCAAACTTAAGCGGTTGGTGACCATCCCAACCTCCGGCGACAATCAAAGCAATTTTCATGAGTTGAACTATTCCTTTCACTATGCGAGAACTGGCTCCGTGGTGGAATGGATAGTTATTTCATAAATATGGACTTTCCTGTCAAACACTGGGGAGCTTTTCCTCGACAGTTTCCCGCATCATTTCCGGTGAGCACCATCTCTTTTGCCTTCCAGAAAGATCATTGGGTTCGCCACAGTTTCAATAGCTGCAACTTCTCCATCATATTCCGCGGGCGGGGCGAGTTTCACCGTCTGGGAAAAGTGTGGCCGATAACTGCGCCGTGCGTGCTGACGCAATGGCCCGGGGAGTATGTGGAGTACGGACCCTTTGTTCCGGAGGAGACCTGGGATGAGTTTTACCTGATTTACGAAAAATCACTGTTTTCGGAGTTCAAAAAGACGCGTCTCGTGGATCCTGAGAGGCCGGTATGGCCTATACATCATCTTGCAGCGGTGATGGATCAGATAGGCGAGCTGAATGCGCTCTCTCAGTCCCGGCACCCACATTCCAAGGTGGATCATTTCGACAGAGGCTGCGAAAGGCTTATCCTGGAAACTCTGGTGGCGTCGCGCGAATCACCTCCAATAGATCCGTTGCAGCGCGTAATACGGGAGTTTGCGGAGAATCCGGGTGCGGCCTTTAACATCCAGGAAATTGCATCCCGACTCGGGCTTTCAGAGTCCAGCTTTCGAAGGCGCTGGATGGAGTTGCATCCTACGCCTCCCCATCGCTACATCCTCGAACTGCGCCTTCAGCAGGCCTGCCGGCTGCTGGTTGAAACGGATCAACCCGTCTACGAAATAGCACATCAGTGCGGGTTCGAGGACGAGCTCTACTTCTCAAGGCGCTTCCGCCTCCAGATAAAACTGAGTCCACGCGATTATCGACGCAGTTATAAAACCGCCTATCCTTCGTAGCGTCTTGTCAGCTGGTCCGTACGGCAAGAACCGAGCGCAGGATATCGCAAACCTGATCCTGCTGATCATCGCTCAGACCAAAGTACAGCGGTATGGTAAATGCCTGGCGATAATAGTCCTCCGCAGCAGGGCAGAATGAGTAGGGCTGGCTGGAGGCAAAATCGGGCTGTCGGTAGACCGGAATGTAGTGCAGATTTACACCAAGGCCTGCCGCACGCAGAGCCTGAAAAACTTTGAGGCGGCGTTCACGTTCGGCGTCATGGTTGCTTATGCCTGTGTCGTCTGCAAGGCCCTTGAGGCGCAGAATATAAAGATGCCAGCTGGAGGTGGTATCGGGATGCTGCCAGGGCAGGGTGATATCGCCACCTTGTGGTGACGCCAGATCTTCCAGCAGAGTGGCATAGCGCCGCGCCAGTTCACGACGTCGGCGAATGAAATCGGGCAATCGCTTGAGCTGGCTTCTGCCCAGTGCTGCCTGGATGTCTGTAAGCCGGTAATGATACCCGAGCTCCAGTTGCTCATAATACCATGGCCCGTCATTTTGCGTCAGCAAATCCGCCTGACGCGTAATGCCATGCGTGGACATGCGTCGAATCCTGGCTGCAAGCTCGCCATCCTGAGTCAGCACCATGCCGCCTTCGCCGGTCGTCATGATCTTTACCGGGTGAAAGCTGAAAACGGTGCAGTCGGAGTACATGCAGGCACCGACTGGGCGTCCCTGATAGTCAGCGCCGACCGCATGCGCGGCATCTTCAATAATGCGAAAACCGTAGCGCCGCCCCAGAGCGTGAATCTTCTCCATCTCGCACGACTGGCCGGCCAGATGCACAGCAACCACGATTTTGGGAAGGCGGCCGGTCTTTTCCCCTTCCTCCAGACGTGAAGCAAGCGCTACAGGGCATAAATTATACGTGCGTGGATCAATATCCACAAAGTCGACGTGCGCGCCACAGTATCGCGCGCAGTTAGCCGACGCAACGAACGTGATGGGAGACGTCCACAGCCAGTCGCCGGGCTTTAGCCCTAACGCCAGGCAGGCGAGATGCAGCCCCGCCGTAGCACTGGACAAGGCAACGCCATAGCCAGCGCCTACTGTCTCAGCCATCTCCGCCTCAAAGGCGGAAACTTCCGGACCCTGCGTCAGGAAATCCGAACGCAGCACGCGTGTTACCGCGGCAATGTCATCTTCGGAAATCGACTGGCGCGCGTAGGGGATCATCATTTCACGACATTCATGCTGCGAATCTCATCGAGCGTAAGGAACCGGCTGTTGCTTCCGGAGTTATACTCGAACCCGCTGGCGACCGGCGTGCCGATTTCGCCCAGGCGGTTACACGAAAAGTCAGGCTCAGCAAAGAAGGTGATCGAGGGGCGGATGACGTAATGGTCTTCAAAGTCCATCGTCAGGTGAGAGTCATCCATGGGGCACATGACCTCGTGCAGCTTTTCGCCGGGGCGTATACCGATTACCTTGAGCGGCTTGCCAGGTGCCATGGCCTCAGCAAGGTCGGTGATGCGGATCGAAGGGATCTTGGGAACAAAGATTTCGCCGCCCTTCATACGTTGGAAGTTCTTGATGACGAAGTCGATACCCTGCTGCAGGGTAATCCAGAAACGGGTCATTTTCATGTCCGTTATAGGCAGGGTTTCCGCGCCCTGATTTACCAGATTCGTAAAGAACGGGACGACCGAACCGCGCGAACCCACAACGTTGCCGTACCGCACAACGGACATGCGTGTAGGATGGCCGCCTGCCAGGTTATTCGCCGCAACAAAAAGCTTATCGCTGCATAACTTGGTAGCGCCGTAGAGATTAATAGGATTGGCGGCTTTATCTGTTGAAAGCGCAATAACTTTCTCAACGTTATTATGAAGAGCAGCACGTATTACATTCTCGGCTCCATGGATATTGGTTTTAATACATTCCATGGGATTGTATTCCGCCGCCGGCACCTGCTTTAGCGCGGCAGCATGCACCACATAATCCACCCGCGACATCGCCTGCTCAAGCCGCTGGTAATCCCGAACATCGCCCAGAAAAAAACGGATACGGTTGTCCTGATACACTTTCTCCTGCGACATCTCAAACTGCTTTAGCTCATCACGTGAAAAGATGATGACCTTAGAAGGTTTGTGCTCTTTGAGAAGTCTTTGGGAAAAAATGCGGCCAAAGGAACCAGTTCCTCCGGTAATGAGAATCGACTTGTTTTCAAACATGGGCGCTAAGTAGTAAGTTGATGAAGAAATCAAAAAGGAGAAGATAGTACCAGCAAGAAGTGAAACGTTTGCCGGCATTCTTCATTCAACAGACGGAAAAGACGGACGGAGTTGTAAACATTGAGCCTGTCTAACAAAATGCTCGAAGCGGTCTTATTCAGGCCACGGCCTGCCATGGTTCTGGATGACCTCTACAGTCCTGAGAGCTTGCTCTTCCGTATAGCGAAAATCATTAAACAGATTAAGTATGCCAGGGTAGATTCGCTTCCAGATGTGATTACCTTCTTTGCCCGTAAAGTAGGAAAGGGGATAAAAGTGCTGTCCGCAATATAGTTTTTCAGATCGTAATCTTGTAACAATTTCTTCACGATTCTCTACCTTGATAATATAACGCCATTGATTAAAGTGAGCACCAGCCCGAAAAAATATTTCAAGCTGATCATAGATTCTGTTGATCCGCTTTCTGGTTTCAATAGCTTTATCTAAGGCATTGTGGATAGCGTCAAAGTATGGCTGGGAATCAATTACTCCGGATTTCAACCATTCAGACGAAGCTTCGGCGTGGAATTCTGCATCTGAAACAGGCTGGCTGTTATCAATAATACGATCAATAAACTGATCAAACTTTACTGATGCTTCCTGTGTATAGGGAGAATTTCTGTGTTGAAGCGCCATTTGAGAGTACGCGTATCCTCCATAACCGAGATCCACAACCTTGCTGTAGCCTGTACTAAATAGATAGACATCTGCGATAGGCTTCGAAATTTCAAACTGAGGTGGTGCAAGACAGTGGTCATCGACGATGATGATTTCAGGACTTGCAGAGCGTAATCGGGCAAAAAATGCAGTGCAATCCTGCGATGTATCGCCGTAAGTTCGGACATATACCACTCCTGCAATGTCCTCATGAGAAGCCACAAGTTGCAGGGTGAGTTCAACATCCAGTGCCAGTGTTTTAGCATCTACATCGCATAGCAGGACTTCCGCGCCTGCTTTTACAACTGCGCCGTAAACGGCATAGCAGACATTCTCCGGAATGATCCATTTGCCCTTCACACCTGCAACAATATCAAACAGAAGGCATGAAGCGCGCTCGCATGTTGTCAGGTTCAATGTGTTAACTTGAGATATTTTTGCAGACGCTGATCAGGATACCGACTGGCTAGTTGCTCCGGCTTCAGCACTGTTACCGTATATTCATACAGCGGATAGCCGTGGTCCAGAATGACGTGTCTGGAAAGGTTCTTGATACAAAAATCCAGAACTTCAGCGGGATTCTCGTAAAACATATCATCATGACGATAGTCTGTATGGGAAGTCACAAAGTTAAATGCAATGCCCAGCCTCGCCATGGAGAACATTTTGGTAATCATGGCGCGAGAGAAGCTGCGCCAGTCATCTTCGCTGACTCCTCCAGGAATATTAAAGGTGCCCGTAAGCACAACATAGTCATACTTATCTTCAACAGCATCCTCTAGTATATTGCGCACATGGTACTCAATGTCGGGATACTTCTGAAGGGCAAGCGCCTTCATTTCATTCACAATATCGGTGCCGGAGTAGGAGACAGGAAAGTTGCGAGACTTAAGATAAGCATAAAGATCGCAGATTCCACACCCGACATCGTGCAACGTAGATGAAGAGGTTTCAATATCCAGATTCTTGATCAGCCGCTCGAAACGGAGATTCTGAATCGCATCGTTCTGATTGTATGTACCTTCGGGTGTATCCCCGTGCTCAAGGAAATGCTCCCGGTAGATCTCCAGCTGATTCTGAATAATGGAAGTGCTCAAGAGTAAATTAGTTAAAGAGTAGTAGTAGAAGCGGGAGCTTCGGCGCCGATCATTTTCCGGACTCCTTCGGGCCCAACCCAGCAGAAAGCGTCCACGATGGAAAGGTGGCTGGTGAATGTCTTGCCTGCCTGCGGATAAACTGTGTGTTCCCAAGTCTGGTAGGCAAAAGGGATGCCTGCCTCTGCAAACTTTTCTCTCGCATCTTCCAGGTAAGTAGAGCCTGCCGCAGAGTAGTAATGCGTTGCGCCAAGGTGACTTAGTATGGAGAGGACAAGATCGGCCTTCTGTCCTGCCGCGGGCAGCTCGGAACTGCGGCGGAATTTTGCGTGGAGCCCGAGCGCGTGGGAAATATCCTTGATGATGGAGGTTGTAAGCTCCGCCAGCATGGTGGGCGGATTGTGGAGTCGCGGCTCCAGAATGGACATCATTGCGGCAAAATGGGGAGCCTTGCCCAGATTGACAACCAGTGACTTAAGATGCTTGTCCGCCCAGTCCTTCTTGTTGCAGATTTCTATGTCTTTAATCTCTGTTTCCAGGGCGCAGGATTTAACGGGAATGGATAGCCAAAAGGCCTCATCACGCGCATTCTTAATGCGATTGCGATGATGAAAGGAGCTTCGTGCAAACTGTACTGAATCCAGGAAGACAAAAGTGTCCGCCCTGCGAATCTGTTCAAAGTAGCCGATCCAGGGAAGATAGGTAGGTTGATTGATGACTACAGTAATCGCCATTGGAGCCGGATCTACGAAGTTATGGAGACGATTCGAGACAATGAATAAGGAATTTAGCGCAATTCAAATGCGAGTCGGAAGGGAAGACACGGGCGCCCTTCTCCTGTAATGTATGTAGGCGCCCGGGATGTGTAAGTAAAGCGCTAATGTTTTGGCACAGAGTGGCGTGATCCGGGAGATAGCCCATGTCCGCGCCAAGCCCAAGCGCGGTAAATTGTTCCGTTTCCAGCTGTTGCTCATCCGTCTGAGAGAGAATGGCGACAGGAATGCCGAGGTATGCGCACTCATATTTAATAAGGCCGCCACCGGATATACAGATATCGGCCCAGGTATAGTGCTCAGCTAAAGACGGAGCAATGGGAAGGAGAACCGAGCTGAAATGCTTCTGTAACTCCTTGTCCGCAAGCAGATCGGGCCCTGCAATTGCCCGAATTTCCGGTCTCCGTCCCTGCTCACTGGCAATTTCACGCAGCGCATCGAGCACAAGACGCGTAAGTCCATGATGATCCGTGCCGCCGATCGTGACGAGGATGCGGCTGATATTCGTCAGATCGCGACCGTCCGCCCTGCTCCGAATCTCCCGGACTTTAACCAGCGCTTCGCGCGCAGCAAAGAAAGTCGGTCCTATGGCCAGGCGGCTGGAAGAAAGCCCTGGATAATGAAGCGTAGCTGCTTCAACCGTAAAATTGATTGCCCCTGCACACACCGAATAGTCCGGCAACCGGGCGAAATCATCAAATATGCATGCGCGATAGCCCTCATTGTTGAGACAGCGGTGCCACTCCAGACCAATCCGATAGTCATCTGCAAAAAGCTGTTGCGAGCCGTGGAGCGCTGCCGCCTGGCAGAAAGCGTGTGCGTCCTCCCTGGTTCCGGCTACCGTTTCCAGTGGATGAAGTGTAAACCCTGCACCATGAATCAATTCCAGAGCGACTGAACTCATACAGCCAACAAAGACGGATCGCCGACCCGTTGCACGCAGCGCTTCCGCTAAAGAGAGGCTTCGGGCAAGGTGGCCCAGACCGTTTTCGCGATTGGCGTCGCATCTGAAGAGATAAGTGTGCATCAAAGGGACAGGCATATTACCTGTGGCGAATGCATTTGACAAAATAATCTGCGTCTGAGAGCTTGACTTCGCTTCCTTCCTCCAATGACTGACTATAATCATAAATATCCTCGCGAGGCAGACAAACTGGCAGGATCGATTGTCGAGATGGCAGATCTCCATTTATGGAGTAAGTATCCAATACGTGGAGACCGCTTTGAGAAAAGCGAGTTGTTTATGACAATGGGCTCGTGCTTTGCCTTCAGCATAGGCTCTGCACTTAAGCGCATGGGGGTGCCTTCCAGTATTCAGCGTGTTCATGAAGAAGCCAACTCGCCACTGTTGAACGAGCAGCTTCTGGATTATCTTCTGGATGGTAAGAAGTCGGAAACAGCAGCTCAGCTTTTTGCAGATGAAATTTCTGAAGAAACCCGCGCTGATTTTGTCAGTAATTTGAAGAAAGCTTCGGGCTTCATTCTTACAGTAGGCGTTGGTGTTTACTGTTATGAAACAGCTACTGGTCGTCTCGTAATTCGCCCCAATCCCCGCGATGGCACCGATTGCTCCTGGAAGATTTTGCCGCCACAGGAGGGCGCGAATTCCATTTACCGCTTCCTGATGCGTCTGCGCAGCGTAAATCCTAAGCTGCGGGTGATTATCACGGTCTCACCAGTTGCGCTGTATAGAAGCTTTACCACGCCTTCGGCGTTCACGGAAGATTGCCTGTCGAAGTCCAGTCTGCGGCTGGCCGTGCAGACGGTGCTTGGCTGGGATGAGACCTTGCATTACTGGCCCACATTCGAGTTTTTCCGCTGGTTTGGCTGCCACACGGGTCCTTCTTTTGGTCAGGATACCAATCTGGCTCGTGAACCTAACAATGCTTACGTAGATATAGCATTAGAGGCATTCGTGCGGCACTATTTTAATAACGCCACCCTGGATGCTTCTCAACAAGAGAAAGTTGAACTAAACCAGAACGTGCTGGTTCAGGATGTCAGATAGACGGATTGCTGCGTATTTTCTCAATCAGCTGATCGGGATCTTTCCATATACCCTCATAGTGTCTGGA
>JBGGNE010000436.1:0-15070 GCA_041287705.1 Methylacidiphilales bacterium
CCAGGTTGCAAAACGGGGTTCAGTTCCGTGCAGGCGCGGTAGTGAAAAACGTTCTGTTCTACGGTCCGGATATCGTCCGCGTCAGCGCCAGTCTGGGCGAGTCCTACACGACGCAACCGAGCCTGACCGTCGTACTCACGCCTCCCCAGTTGCCATTTGAGATCAAGGATTCTCCCGCCGCTACGAGTCTGGAAATTTTCACCAAAAGCCTTCGGGTTGTCGTGGAAAAGAAATCCGGGGCGATCACTTTCCTTCGCCCAGACGGCACTGTGATCACCAGGGAAAAAGCTGATCAACCGTCCGAAATCAAAAAGGTGATGATCTCCAACGCACCCACATACGAGGTGAAGCAGACTTTCACAGTGACCCCCGATGAATCTCTCTACGGTCTTGGTCAGTATGATCAGCGTTACATGGATTATCGCGGGCAGACAGTACTGATGGTTCAGACGAACATAGGTATCGTGGTGCCGCTGCTTTTGTCCACGAAACGCTACGGCATCATGTGGGACATCTATTCGAAAAGTATCTTTAAAGACGACGCAAGTGGCGCGTCATTCTGGGCGGAAAGCGCTCCCGCCGGCGTGGACTATTACTTCCTCAGCGGAGAAAGCATGGACGGGGTAATCGCAAACTACCGCCGCCTTACCGGTGCCGCTCCGATGTTTCCGAAGTCTGCGTTCGGACTCTTCATGAGCAAGGAGCGCTACAAGACGCAAGACCGTCTCATTGAAGTGGTGAAGAATTTCCGCAACGACGGTTTCCCCCTCGATAACATTGTGCAGGACTGGCAATACTGGGGCGGCGATAAGGACGGCTCCTGGAGCGGAATGACGTGGGATAAAGAGCGGTTCCCTAATCCCCTCGCCCTTACCAACACGCTTCATAACGACTTGCATGTCAAGCTGATGAATTCCATCTGGCCATCTGTCGGCAACGATACGGAGCTGGCGCGCGAACTGGATGCGAAAGGACTGCGTTTCGGCCCACTGCACTGGATTTCCAAAAAAGCCCGCATTTACGACGCCTTTAGCCCGGAAGGGCGTGCGATTTACTTCAAACACATCAAGAAAGGACTGCTCGACGTTGGCGTGGACGCGCTCTGGATGGATGGAACCGAGGTTGAAGTCGGTGGTGCATGCCACAAAGCGTCGGAAGTGGAGAGGGACATCAAGGGACTCGGCACCAACGCCATGGGTGATTTCACCCGCTATCTCAATCCCTATACTCTCTTGACAACCAAAGGCACTTACGAGGGCCAGCGGGCTTCGGGTAACAAGCGAGTCCTCACTCTTACGCGCTCAGCCTGGGCCGGGCAGCAACGCTACGCGGCACTGTCATGGTCGGGGGACACAACGGCAAGCTGGCAGACCTTCCGCGACCAGATTGCTGGCGGCGTAAATGTTGCTATGGCAGGCCAGCCCTACTGGACGCAGGACACAGGCGGCTTCTTCGTCCGCTATCCCAGAGGCGAGAAGAATCCTGAATATCGCGAGCTTTTTGCCCGCTGGAACCAGTTCGGCATCTTCAATCCAATCTACCGGATCCATGGCACGAGCATTGAGCGCGAGCCTTATATCTTCAAAACCCTCGATCCCGAGGTCTACAAATCCCTCCTGGACGCAGCTCGCCTGCGTTACCGGCTGATTCCTTACATCTACAGCCTGGGCTGGCTCAGCACGAGCCAGGGCTATACAATGATGCGTGGCTTGCCGATGGATTTCCCCGACGATCAGAAGGCCAGGAAAATTGACGACGAATTCATGTTCGGTCCGGCATTTCTGGTGCACCCGATTACCAGGCCGATTTATCGCGCGGGCGTTCCAGCAGCCACAACAATTCCGGCAACCGCCCTGAGTACACGCGATGACAAGCCAGGACTGGAAGTCGAATACTTCGCTGGTCGCAATTTCGAGAAATCCGCCGGAAAGACGGTGGATGCCAAAGTGGATTACACCTGGCCAGGCCCGCCTCTGGCCGAACCGCCCGCCGGCCTAAAGAGCCTGGATGATTTCTCGGGCCGTTGGGAAGGCAAAATCACCGCTCCGGAAGATGGAGAATATGAAATCGGCGCCGAGGCGGATGACGGGGTGCGTCTCTGGCTCGACGAAAAGCTGGTCGTCGACGACTGGAGCATCCATCCGGTGCGGTACAAAAGCGTTAAAATGACGCTGAAAAAGGACCAGAAGGTAAACGTTAAGATCGAATACTTCCAGGGGAGCCACGGGCGCGGCTTGCGCCTGGGCTGGAAAACTCCAAATCAACTGACCACGGCCTCTATCGACAATACTGTAGAGACCTACCTGCCGGCCGGTGCAAACTGGTATGACTTCTGGACCAACGAATTGCTGCCCGGAGGCAAAATCGCCCGCCGGGCCTGCCCTCTGGACGTGCTCCCGCTTTATGTGCGTGCCGGCACCATCCTGCCGATGAGCCCGGTGATGCAATACACCACAGAAAAGCCCGAAGCTCCGTACGAGATCCGCGTCTACCCGGGCGCAGATGCGAAATTCACACTCTACGAAGACGACAACGAGACCTATGACTACGAAAAGGGTCAGTACGCCACCCTTGAGCTGACGTGGAATGAAGCGGCCAAAACTCTGACGGTGGGCCCCCGCAACGGCAGCTATCCCGGCCTTACAAAGGCGAGGAAACTGCGCATTGTCTGGGCATCGCAAAAACAAGGCGCAGGCATTGCCGAGCCTGAGAACGCTGACACCGAAGTGAATTACACTGGAACCGCCATCACCATCCCTGCTCCCACGCGCTGACTATGAATGGATCCCTTACTCGGTGCGTCGTCGGGCACCTGCTTCTTCTTGCCGGCCTTGCGTTGGTCTGCACCGCCGCACAGGCCGCCGAGCCCGCTCCGCCAGGCGACGTAGGTGTCCGGCACACGTTTGAGATTGGGAAAGACGACTTTCTGTTGGACGGAAAGCCGTTTGTCGTTCGCTGCGGGGAAATCCATTTTCCCCGCGTGCCGCGCGAATACTGGGAGCATCGGCTGAAGATGTGTAAGGCCATGGGGCTGAACACAGTATGTGTGTATCTATTCTGGAATTTCCACGAGTGGCACGAAGGCGTGTTTGACTGGAGCGGCCAGGCTGACGTGGCGGAGTTCTGCAGCCTTGCACAAAAGCACGGGCTTTGGGTTATCCTCCGCCCCGGCCCCTACTCCTGCGCCGAGTGGGAAATGGGCGGCATGCCATGGTGGCTGCTGAAGCATGACTCCAACGTGCTGCGCACGACGAATCCCGCCTTCCTCGTCCCTGCAGCGCGTTACCTTAAGGAAGTCGGCCGTGTCCTTGCACCCTTTCAGATCACCCGCGGCGGCCCCCTGCTTATGGTGCAGGTGGAGAATGAATACGGCTCCTTTGGCAAGGACGCAAAGTATATGGGGGCACTCCGGCAGGCGACCCTTGACGCGGGCTTTGATGTTCCCCTGTTCGCGTGCAATCCCCAGGGAGCGCTTGCCAACGGATATCGTGACGATCTGTTTCAGGTCGTTAACTTTGGCGCCCGCGCCGCGCCCCGGGCGTTTGAAGCGCTGCGCCGCTTTCAGAAGACCGGCCCCCTGATGAACGGGGAGTATTACCCAGGCTGGTTCGATACATGGGGTGGCATGCATCGCACCGGCGATGTGAAAACGATTGTGGGCGATCTGGACTATATGCTGAAGCATCGCCATTCCTTCAGCATTTACATGGCGCACGGCGGCACCTCATTTGGGATGTGGGCGGGCGCGGACCGTCCCTTCAAACCTGATACATCAAGCTACGATTACGACGCGCCAATCAGCGAGGCGGGCTGGGTCACGCCGAAGTTCACTGCCATCCGCGAGCTCCTGGCAAAATATTTACAGTCCGGCGAATCACTACCTGATCCGCCCCCAGCCAATCCTGTGATGGCCATTCCTCCGTTCCGCCTGAAAGCTGTTGCCCCGCTCTTCGATAATCTGCCCGCTGCTCCCGCTAAAGATGACGTGCCGCACACTATGGAGTTTTATGGCCAGAGCCGCGGATGCACACTTTATCGCACCATCTTGCCTGCCGCCCCGGCGGGATGGCTGGAAGTGAAGGAAGTGCATGACTACGCATGGATTTACCTGGACGGCAACTTTGTGGGGGTAATGGATCGCCGCGGCAAACGTTACCGCGTCAAGTTACCCGCACACTCCGCCGGCGCCCGGCTGGATATCCTGGTGGAAGCGGTGGGCCGCGTCAATTTTGGCGCGGAAACGTATGACCGCAAGGGACTTCACGCTCCCGTCACCTTCACATCCATACCTGTTGTCCCGCCTGCAAACACGGCCGACGAAAAACCGGACGAAGCAAAGGAACTGCGCGGCTGGCAAATCTTCTCGTTTCCCCTGGATAACGCTGAACTGGCTTCGCTGCGATACAAGGAAGTTACGGCTTCAGCAGCGCGCCTTCCCGCGTCAATCCTGTCCGCTCCAGCGCCTTCGTTCTTCAAGGGAGAATTTACGCTGGGCAAAACCGGCGATACGTTCCTGGACCTCCGCGGCTGGAGCAAGGGCGTGCTTTGGATCAACGGGCATTGCCTCGGCCGCTTCTGGAATATTGGACCGACGCAGACTATGTATTGTCCCGGCCCGTGGCTTAAAGCCGGCCTCAACGAGGTGGTCGTGCTCGATTTGATGGGACCGACAGAGCCGGTTCTGGCCGGTCTGGAGAAGCCGATACTCGATCTGCTTCGACCCGAGCTAGATTTTGCCCGCAAAGCCAGGGCAGCCGGCAACTTTACACCGGATGGCTCGTCGCTCGTCGCGGAGGGAGCGTTTACGGCAGAGATCCAGTGGCAAGAGAAACGTTTTACCACGCCGACACGCGGACGCTATCTGTGTTTTGAAGCGCTTAACTCCCACGATGGCAAGGAGTTCGCTGCCATGGCGGAGCTGGATGCGATCGACGGGAAAGGCGAAATCATCGCGAAGTCTGACTGGACGATCCTGTGGGTCGACAGTGAAGAGCTCAGTGCGGCGGCTGGGGAAGCGGAAAACATACTGGATGGCCAGCCAGCCTCCTTCTGGCATTCTGAGTACTCCGGACAAAAGCCAGGGTTTCCACATCGCATGGTCATTGACCTCGGCCTTGAGCAGACGCTAGGCGGCATCCGCTACATGCCTCGCGGTGGAGGCGCCCGAGAGAATGGCCGCATTAAAGATTACCGGGTCCGGCTGAGCGACAAGCCCTTCGGACTCAGCTCGCAGCCATGATGAGAACGCTCCTTGGAAAAAGGAGCGTTCTCATAACCGAAATGTATATTATCTGACTATTCGACGGTCCACTCCACAACGGAAATGTCGGCCCCTTTGATGTTATCAGGGAAAACAAGACGTATGTAGCGCGCGTCGGCAATGTGGTTGATGACCAGAGGCGAGCCGACTGCAGGGTCCTTGAACTCTTTAAGACACTTCCAGTCGGAACCATTGTCCGATACTTCAACGATAAAAGGGATTGGCTTCCAGGCGTACTCAAAACGCAGTTTTTGGGAGGTAATGTGCTTTATTTCACCCAAGTCCAGCTGGAGCCAGCCGCCTTTTGCATTTGCCGTAGCAGCCCAGCGCGTAGCGTAGTTGTCATCCTGCACGCGCTCCGGGCCATGGAGAGCATCGAGTTGGCTTGAGGCAGTGGCTACAGCTTTGTCTGAGAATATATTGCGTCCATCCAGTCTGCCCTGCACCAGCCTGGGTCCTTCGTGGCTGGGTACCACTTTTTCCATCTGCCCGTCAGCGGAGAAGTTGAGCAGATCCACGCACATCTGGCGGCCGACAAACTTGGGATCTAACGGAATGCTGTGGCGATGGTAAAGTATATAGTGTTGCCCATCCTTCTTGAATACGGCGTGGTGACCGGGGCTGACAACGTTATTCGCTTTATTGGTAACCAGGATGGGACTGTTGGATCCTTCTGT
Organism: Methylacidiphilales bacterium; assembly: GCA_041287705.1. Classification (GTDB taxonomy): domain Bacteria; phylum Verrucomicrobiota; class Verrucomicrobiia; order Methylacidiphilales; family UBA1321; genus LW23. The sequence goes on from JBGGNE010000436.1 coordinate 5,938, forward strand.
AAAAGGACCCAGTGGGTTATCTCCAACAGCGTAATGCACCTGATAGGTATCCTTTATTGTAATGCCGCTGGAATACATGAGATAATAGCGCCCTGCGTTCTTTAGCATAAAGGGGCCCTCAAAGTAATTGCGGGGAGTTACGTCTTTAGGTTCACCATCAAAACCAGCCATATCAGGCTTTAGCTTCACAGCCCAGCATTTGCCATTCTTCCAGTTGAGGCCGGATCCCCAGTAAAGCCAGGGCGTACCGTCGTCATCGATAAAAGCTTCGGCATCGATCATGTGGAAGCCGGGCTTGTAGTTCTCCGCGATTAACGGCTTGTCGCCCAGCAAGTTACGCCACGGGCCAAGCGGCGCGTCCGCCACGCCCGCCCACACCTCATTGCCCACCGAGACGTACATGTAGAACTTGCCATCCGCCGCCTTTACTACGGAAGGTGCCCATACCATCGCGCCCTTTGATGTCTTGCTGGTGCAATCCTTTTTGGTGGGCCAGTTCAACTCGCGGTATGTCCAGTTCTTAAAGTCGGCAGACTCCCAGCAGCCCAGAGTTTTGCCGCCCCAGGGATCCAGCGTGGCGTAGATATACGCTTTGCCATGATCCTGCACCAGGGAAGGATCGGCATAATATCCCGGCAAAATGGGATTGGCGCAATGCGCACCATATCCCGCCAGGGGCAGCGGGGTTTCCGCAGGCTCCGCGGCAACTTCAGCTAAGTTTGTAAGTGACATAAAGAGGCCAAGACAGATAAGTCCCGAATTCCGAAACAATGAAGAGAATGCGCAATGTGAATTCATTAGATGTGAAGGTTATAACGTGTATGCAATCAACCATCAGCACTTCACCTCGGTGCAAAAAAGGTGGAGAGACAGCTGCCTTCATTCACCATAGCGTTATGCTACTAAATTACGCCCAAGCTGCGCGCACTCATACAGTTACCCTATAAACCTACTTTTTTCCCGACTTATCCCACGGTCTCTTCCTGGTCCGGTAGAAGTTACGTGTGTAAACCGCAATGGTAATGCATTGATTCCGAGTACAGTATAGATTGCATTCATGACGAATCTTGCCCTGTTGCTGGCTGTATTCTCCGTACTCCTGTTTCGCTGTGTAAGAAGGGATGCCTGCTACGCTCGCATGCACGAAGGGGCAAAACAGCGTCTCCTCTTATCATGCACAAGAAAACGTCACCCTGCAATGAGTACAGCTTTGGAGTCTCCCATGAGCAGATAGCCGTAGATCCAATCAATCGGGACTTCGCCTGTGGCAAGGGCAGTCGTCATGTATGCCCGGATTCAACAGCAGCAGCAACTGGTCATTTCGATTTTCACAATTGCGTCCAGCCTCTTATCTTATCTTTATTCCCCTTGCCGTCCTGCTTTCAGCTTTCGCGGCAATGAATGCGGATGAAGCTGCAACGTCCTGAAGACAACTTCGCAACTGGAAAGCTCAAGCGCCAAGTCTACACTGGCGTTATCCCCTGCAGGCGGGTTTGTCGCCATCTTTAACCCTGCGAATTAGAAATGATTCCTCAACGCAGCAGTACTTCCATGAGCGATGCAATGTCGAAACCCAATGAGATTCCTGTGAACGGATTCTCATTGAAAGCTTTCTCCTTACAACAACCAATGAGCTTTTTAAACGCAATGCTTCTCCTCCCACTCATGCTATTGGCTTCAGTCCAGGGCTACGCCGCAGACGCACCATCGTCCTGGGGAGACTGGCGTACATGGGGTGACCAAAAGGACGGCACATATCGCAATCCCGTTCTGCCCTCCGATTACAGTGACCTCGATTGCATCCGGGTAGGCTCTGACTACTATGCGATTTCCTCTACATTCCAGTATTCGCCTGGCATGGTGATCCTTCATTCGAAGGATCTGGTGAACTGGCAGATTCTCGGACATGTCGTGGACGACGTGACGCAGATTGGTCCGGAGATGAATTGGGACCGCATGAACCGTTATGGCCGAGGAATCTGGGCCGGCGCAATTCGCCATCATGCCGGCAAGTTCTGGGTCTATTTTGGCACGCCAGAAGAAGGCTACTTTATGAGCACGGCAGAAAATCCCGCTGGGCCGTGGACTCCTTTGCACCGTGTCATGGGAGAAGCCGGGTGGGATGATTGTTGTCCATTCTGGGACGACGACGGTCAGGGCTACTTCATCGGAACGCACTTCAAGAACAATTACAAAACGTGGCTGTATAAGCTGACTCCAGACGGGCGCGATCTCGTAAAGGACTCGCGCGTTTTGTTGAACGAAGGCTCCGGCCGCGAGGCGAACAAGCTCTATAAGATCAATGGCACTTACTATCACTTCTACAGCGAGCACCGCAAAGGGGTGGGGCGCTGTGTCATGATGCAGCGCGCCCCGAATATTGCCGGCCCCTACACCGAGAAACGACAGCTCAGCCATGGGCAGTCCGCCGAACACGAGCCCAATCAGGGCGGCATCGTGCAGACGGAGAAGGGAGACTGGTATTTCCTGACTCACCACGGAAAAGGCGATTGGGAAGGCCGTCCGGCCAGTCTGTTACCCGTTACATGGAAGGATGGCTGGCCCATTCTGGGCAAGGCAGACAACGATGACATCGGCACCATGGTATGGTCCGCGCCCAAGCCGCTTCCAGGCTCCCCAATCGTCACACCACAGACAGACGATGCGTTCGACGGTCCGAAACTCGGTGTGCAATGGGAGTGGAATTATCAGCCGCGAGCAGATAAGTGGTCACTGACAGAGCGGCCCGGAGCCCTGCGCTTGCACGCGTTCAAACCACTCCACCCTGATGATCTCAAAGCCGCCGGCAACACCCTTACGCAACGCTCGTTTCGCACGACCGGAAATCTCGTCACGCTGGCGCTGGATTTGAGCGGCATGGCGGATGGGCAAGTCGCGGGACTTTGCCATTTTTCCCGCGACTACAGCACCATCGCCGTCCGTTGTCAGAATGGAAACCTCACGCTGGAGTCCGCTCGCAATAAGTCGATTACGCAGGGCACCGCGTTGACGTCTCGAAAAATCTGGCTGCGCTCCGAGTGGGGGCTCGATGGTAAAAGCCGTTACTCCTATAGTACGGATGGCACAGTTTTCACTGCGTTCGGGGAAACCTGTCAACTCGGCTGGGCCGACTACCGGGGCGACCGCATCGGCATTTTCAACTACAACAATAATGCCGAGGCGGGTTATGTGGATTGCGATGCATTCACCTACCGTTTTGAATCATCCGCCAACCCTGCCGGCTCGCTCCCTGTCGCTGCACCGGCCCAACCGGCTGCCGATCTCAATGGGGTAATGCTTGGCACCTGGAACACGCTGGTGGAGTTCGACGACGTCAAGATCACCAGCGGAACGAAGGTGATTCTGGATGATTCCTTCACCGCAGGCTTGGCGCGTTGGCAGCAGGCGGGTGGCGACTGGCAGGTCTTCGACAATGTCTGCCGCCAGAGTTCGAACAGCACCCCGGCCGTGGCCAGGTATGCCTTCCACAATCAGGGGCCCGATTACACCATCACAGTCCGCGCAAAAAAGCTCAGTGGCACGGAAGGGTTCCTCATTGGCTTTGGCTCACGGGACAGCAAAAATTTTTACTGGCTCAATCTCGGCGGCTGGAACAACACGACCCATCGTTTGGAAAAAACGGAGGACGGCGAGCGAAATCCGATTGGACCGGCTGTCCAGGGCAACATCGAGACTGGCCGCTGGTATGAAATCAAAATACAAGTAGAAGGGCGCAGCATCCAATGTTTCCTCGACGGGCAGCGCATTTTCAACCTGACCGACAACGGGTTTGGAATTCTGCCTGCAGATAACGATAAGTCCAACTTTGGGCAGGCGCTCATTCCAGACATGGCAGCTGATCCCAGCATTGTGGAGATCGATGGCACCTTTTACTGCTACGCCACCACGGACGGCTGGGGGAAGGGATTGGAAACGTCGGGGACGCCGGTTGTGTGGCAGTCGACCGATTTTCTTAACTGGAGTTTCGAAGGCTCGAGTTTTCCTCCTGATTTCGATCTGAAGTACTGGGCTCCCAGCAGCCTTGTGCGCAAGAATGGTCGCTATTACTCTTTCCCGACTCTGGACGGCAAAGTCACAGCGGTGATCGCGGAGTCGCCGACAGGTCCTTTTCTCGCTCCGGATGGCAAACACGTTACCAAGGCAAATCATCAGCCATATCCAGTTGAGCAGAAACACACTATCGACGCCGAAGTGTTTGTGGATGACGACGGCCAGTCCTACATGATTTGGGCTACCCGACGGATAGTAAAACTGAAGCCGGACTTGCTTTCAGCCGACAGCCCCACCATCAATATGCCGACCAAACGCGGGGGCTATTCGGAAGGGCCGTTTTTCTTCAAACGCAAGGGAATCTACTACCATCTTTATACCCTGGGAGGAGACGAAACTTATCAGTACGCCTACATGATGAGCCGCACCTCGCCGCTGGGGCCCTGGGAATCGCCGGAGCAGGACATCATTGCCACCACGGATCGCGTGGAAAAGGTTATGGGGCCCGGCCACGGCTGCTTCTTCCATCCGCAGGACAGTGAACAATGGTATTTCATCTATCTGGAATACGGTCGCGGCGGCACTACTCGTCAGATTTACGCCGACAGGATGAACTTCAACGCCGACGGCACCATCCAGCCCATCAAGCTAACGAAGGCAGGCGTGGGCGCACTACGTCCAATTGCTGACCCGTCGCCCAACCTGGCGGCAGGCTGCAGCGCCACCGCATCTTCCTCGCATCCGAATTATCGTGTGCGTCCAAGGAAAGACCCGAGTCTCGATCGAGTGGAAACCTACTCTCCTGCTAACGCGCTGGACGCTTCCAACGGTACTCGCTGGCTTGCCGCCGATGCCGACACCAAAGCATGGTGGCAGGTGGATCTGGGTGAGCCTCGCGACATCCGTCGCACCGAAGCCTATTTTGTAAAACCGGCCGCCGGTCATTCCTATCGTCTTGAATGGTCGCTTGATGGCCGTACCTGGCAACCCTACGGAGGGCACGATGACGTTATCCGTCGCTCCCCGCATCGGGATGTGAAAACCACACATGCGCGTTATTTAAAACTCACCATTCTGCAGGGTGAGCCAGGGCTGTGGGAATTCCGCGTCTATTGAGCGGAAACGGCATTGCCACCCTGGAAAGCCTGGTCCACCAGCAGCTTTCAAGTTAATAGTTAAACTTCCGTCACACTTTAGAATCAACGCAATCTTGGCATCATCGGTAAAAGCAACATGGGAAGGGGCTATCCTGTCTCCCCTCACCCCGCTTTTAGAAGAATGTCATTCGATCCAAGTATAACCTGGTTATGTCTCCGTTAACTTTTATCACAGCTTGTAAGTCTGCCTACGCCGTTCGCCTGGGAGGTTGCCTGTGAGCACACCACCCTCTTCGTCGGTGGCCAACCTGGATTCGGGGAGTTGCTCCGTTCAGACGCCTCGCAAAGCCTCTACTTTGCGAAGTCTTTGGGCTATGCAGGAACTTGGGCTCGTACTCGTAGTGCTTGCTCTCGGCCTGATGCTGGCGGTTTATGGATACTACGACGCGGCTGCGGGGCGGCCGAATACGTTCCTCAACTTCGACAATCTTATCGATGGTGTGGCAACCCCCATGTCCTACTATGCTATTATGGCTGTGGGGCTTACCCTGGTAATCATTACGGGCGGCATCGATATCTCCGTAGGGTCCGTAATGGCCCTTTCCGCCCTGGGTACGGCCGCGGCCCTGCAATTGTTTCCCCTTGGAGCTCCTGCCTGGCAGGTATTGCCTACGGCAATTGTGGTCTCCGTCGGCATCGGGCTGCTGTGCGGCGCAATCAATGGCGGGTTGATCGTGGGGCTTAACCTTCACCCGTTTATTGTAACGCTGGGCACCATGAGCATCTTCCGCGGTCTGGCGAATGTCCTGCCACCTGAAAAAACGCTGCCGGCTGCGGGAAAGCGGTTGCCGACAGCGTTTACCACGGAGTTTATGCGGCTCGAAGTATTTGGTATTCAGCCCATGCCGCTCCTCCTCATGCTTGGCTGCGTCGCTCTGGGCTGGCTCTATCTGCGCATGATGGTGATGGGACGGGAAACCTATGCAGTAGGTGGAAATGAAGAGGCGGCACGCTTCAGTGGCTTGCCGGTGGGATGGATCAAGCTTCGCACGTATGCGCTGGCTGGAATGTGCGCCGGTATTGCAGGGCTGGTGTCCGTGGGCCGATTCGGCACGGCGTCGACAAGCACTGGGACAGGGTACGAGCTCACGGTTATTGCAGCTGCTGTTGTGGGTGGCGCCAGCCTTCTGGGTGGCCGCGGCACGGCGCTCGGCGCGCTTCTGGGCACGCTGGTCATTGCGTTGATCGAAAACGGCATCATCGTGATGAGGTTCGCGCAAGAATACCGCCTTATCATTATCGGGTTGGCTATTGTGGTGGCAGTGTCTTTGGATCGTTTCAGTTCCGTACTCCGCTCCCGCCCCCGAAGCCACTAATGGAGGATGCCGTATGCATGGTGCCTCTCTCTGTTTCTTCTTTTCCTTTTCACATGTCTTAACTTTATGAATTACTTCTCTCGTTCGGGGCTGTTTGCTTTTTCGTTAATAGCAGTTGCTACGATCCTTTTCTCAGCATGCTCCAAAGCGCCTGAGCCCGGTGCGGCCGGAAGCGATCCTTCCAAGCCGGCCAGGCGAAAAATCCTCATAGGCTTTATCGGCAAGAGCCTTACCAACGATGTTTTCCAGGCCGGGCAGTCAGGTGCTAAAGATGCGGCGATCGAGTTTTCCAAGAAATATGGCGTAGATATCGAGGTCGAAATCCGGACACCGAACGATGAGGATGCCACTAAACAGGCAGAGGCGATTGAGGCGCTGGTTCGCCGCGGTGCAGACGGAATAGCCATATCTTGCTCAGAAGCAAATACACTTACTCCAAGTATCGACAAAGCGGTCGGCAAGAATGTCGCAGTCATGTGTTTTGACTCGGATGCGCCTGAGAGCAAACGATTTGCCTATTATGGGACTGACGACAAATCATGCGGTGAGCGGACCGTGGACGAACTCGCAAAGGCAATGGGCGAAAAGGGCACCATAGCCATCCTGGGCGGCAATCAGAGCGCGCCCAACCTGCAGGCTCGAGTTGCAGGAGCAAAGGCAGCGCTGTCCAAATATCCCAATATGAAGCTTAATGAGCCCGGAGCCTTTTATCATGTGGAAACACCAGAGAAGGCTGCAGAAGCGGTTCAGTCGGCACAGAATGCAAATCCCTCCATCCAGGGTTGGGCGTTTATCGGAGGATGGCCCCTGTTTACGGCTGATGCCCTTAAATGGGCACCCGGCACTATCAAGGTAGTCTCCGTCGATGCGTTACCGGCGCAGTTGAATTATGTGCGGAGTGGGCATACCGAAGTTCTGCTGGCTCAGGATTGTTACGGATGGGGCTACAAATCGGTGGAGATTCTGGCGGAAAAAATTATTAACGGAAAATCTCCTGCGGAACTCCGCGTAATCGACCCACTCACCAAAGTCACGAAAGAGAACGTGGATGAGTACGGCAAGCACTGGTCTAAATGGTTGGGTAACAAGTAGATCGCGCACCGCCGCGTTGCAGCGGCTGAATATACTACTATGGCTGATTTCATTCAGTTTCGATCCATCATAAAGACGTTCGGAGGCGTTACCGCTTTGCGCAACGTATCGCTCGGCATTGGTCGTGGCGAGTGCTACGGACTGATGGGAGAAAATGGTGCCGGAAAGTCGACCCTGGGTAAAATCCTGGCAGGCATTCACCAACCTGATGAAGGCGATGTCGTAATCGATGGCACTGCGCACACCTTCGCCTCCCCGGGGCAGGCGCTGGAAGCTGGAGTAGCCATGGTGCATCAGGAACTGGCATTCTGTCCTGAACTCAGCGTTGCGGAGAACCTTTCCATGGGGCGATACCCTCGCCGGTTTGGCATGCTTGTAGATCGCGCCGCCATGGGAGCCCGCGCACAAAAGCTGCTTGGCGCAATAGGCGTGGAACTTGACGTATGGCAGCCGATGCGTGAGCTCCTGACCGCGCAAGAGCAGCTCGTGCAAATCGCGGCCGCTGTAGGCACCAATCCAAAGATTATTGTCTTCGACGAGCCGACAAGCTCTCTGGCTGAACCAGACGCACAGAATCTTTTCCGCCTCATTGAAGATCTGAAAAAGCGCGGTATCACGACCATCTACGTCTCCCACCGGATGCCCGAGCTTTTCCGCCTGTGCGACAAGATCAGCGTACTCCGCGATGGACAGTACGTTGGCACTTTGGGCAAAGAAGAAATGACCCATGACGCCGTGGTCCGTCTGATGATCGGTAGAAGCGTGGAGGAATATTTCCCGCATCATCTTTCGACCAGAGTGGGGAACGTGGCACTGAGAGTGCGAGATCTCTGTTCTCCAGGCCATTTCCGCGACATCACTTTTGACATTCGCGCTGGGGAGATCGTGGGATTCGCAGGGCTTGTAGGGGCAGGCCGAAGCGAAGTAGCCAAGGCCATTTTTGGACTGGATCCTTGCGCAACCGGCACCGTGGAAGTCGATGGCGTGCCCCTGAGGTTGCGTAGCATCAAACATTCCATGAACGCCGGCATTGGGCTCGTCCCGGAGGACCGCAAACGTCAGGGAGCGGTTCTCGGCATGGAGTGCCGTGCGAATATCAGTATGGCGGCACTGGAGACCGTTACCCGAGCCGGCATGATTGATGCCCGAAAAGAGAAGAGTATTGCCAGTACCTACTTTGAGCAGCTTCAAGTCAAAGCAGCTTCTTCTGAAGCTCTTGTAAACTCTCTGAGCGGGGGAAATCAGCAGAAGATCGTCCTCGCCAAATGGCTCGCCCGGAGCGGTCGCATTCTTATCGTAGATGAACCCACACGCGGTGTCGATGTAGGCGCCAAGGCCGCAATCCATGCGCTTATCGACGACCTGGCCGGTCAGGGGCTTGCGGTCATGCTCATCTCCTCCGAGCTACCCGAAGTCATCAACCTTTCCACACGCGTCATCGTGATGAGAGAGGGAAGGATCGCCGGCGAACTCCCCCGTGCCGAAGCAACCCAGGATGCCATCCTTCGACTCATGGCAGGTGTCGCCATAGCGGCCTGAAATCGGTAGCGCAGCCAG
>JBGGNE010000437.1:0-23377 GCA_041287705.1 Methylacidiphilales bacterium
AGGCAAGACGCGATTGAGGGAGTGCATTCGATTGAATGCTCGACTGAAATCGCAACGCAGCCTGCACCCAAAAGCGGCCCACGATATGGGCAATTAACGATGAGAAATGGTCTTATCTAGAATGGGATTGAGCCCGATTCACAGGCTCAGCCCTTCCTGGAAATCTTGATACCTGAAACTATCTTATCAAAAAACTCTGCTACTTTCTTCTTGTCCGCTTCAGTTGCTGTGGGCTCAGTAATATATAAGGTTCCGATCAGAACCACATAGTTATACTGAGCCGTGACATAAATCGTTTCAACGGTCGTCATTCCTGGTTCTTTGATCTGCTGGCGCTTACCAAATTTCCCATCTATCTTGAAATCGGTTGATTCACCGATTTTCATCTTTTCTTTCATCGTTTTAAGAATCTCATCCACCAGTTCCTTATCCTTTTTGGGCCTTTTGCTAACTTCATAAATGAACAGAGTAATACAATGCCCTTCACCGGATTTAAGGTCATAAGCATCCGAAATTCCTTCTCCTGGTTCCTGCTTCTCCAATTTCCATGAACTGGGATACTTCAGCTGTATTTTCAGCTCCGAGGCAACGCCCAGTTTTTCAGAATCAAAGACCAGCGGAGCCTCACCCATGTCCATCCAATCCTTCCTAACCTCCTTCTTGGTCTCAACCTTTTCCAAATCAGGAGCGTAGGAAGATAAGTCATTAATTTTTTGCTGATACTCGATTCGCGGATCCTGTTCTACCTTTCCAATATTTCGAAGATCATTCCTCGACAAGCCAAATCCCTTCATGAGTACGGCTGCCAGGAACAAAAAGAAAAAAGGCACGACAATGACCATCTGAAATGCCAGCCATAACCAGAACTGATAGGTGGCAAGTCTGGGGGCTTTGTTATTTAGTCTGTACACCCATATCCCCAGACCGCCGAATAACGCAACGCCAAACAAAGCTCCCACACCCTGCGCAATATTAAATTCCCCTACCTTGAACAGAAAAATTACCATCGAATAAATTCCGTAAGCCAAAAGCGCAAGGCCCAGTTGCCGCAGGATCTTGTTCTCTACTGAAGCTCGCGGTCCATCATTGAGGGAGAGTCCGGCGGCGGCTGCATTTGCCATACCAGGCTCAGATCCCGGCGTGGCAAAGCGATAGTTCACGTGCTTCTTTTTGGGCGGTGGCTGGTTTTCGCTCTCCAGTATGCGAAGATATACCATCCTGGTTTCGATAGTGGGAAGAGGCGGTTGCTCGGGCGGCTTTGACGCGACTGGTTCGGCCTCCGAAGAAGGAGCCGTCTGCGGGGACTCTTCACTCTTTTCCTTGTTGGATGGAGGAAAGATCAGAGGAGTTACACCAGAAAGAACGGGAGCGGGAGCCCGTTCTGGCTGAGGAAAAGCAGCGGGCTGCCGCTCATTTTCAGTCTCTTTATCAGGAACAGGAAATACCAGGGGTGAGTTGCCTGGCGGCAGGCTGGATTGTTCGGGCAACTTCGCAACTATAGGCCCAGCTACGGGTAATGGCAGCGGAGAAGCAGCCTGGCTATCAACCCAGTCTATGACCTTAGGTTTCTGGTAAAGTGCATCTGGCGGAGGCGCCCAGTGGAATGGAGAGGCGCTGGCTTCCGTGATAGTGGCAGTTTTAAGCGTGGCCAGATGAGGATTCACATAGTGCGGCCCGGTAGTCGAAACCGACTCCTGAGTAGCCGTGGCAGTAGACTGCTCATCGGATTTTTCAGTTTCAGACTTAGCTTCGGGCAGATCTATGGAGGCCGGCTCAGGGGTGGCAGATGCTGCTTCAGTAGTCTCTTTAACTGCAACGTTCTCGCTGATCAGGACCGGCTCCGCTTCCGACACCAGTTTTGGCTCAGACTCTGGTGTTGATACTGATACGGGCTCTGCCCCAGGTGCAGACGCCTGCTCTGCGGCTGGCCCGTTATCCGGTTGTTCTTGCTCCGCAATTGCAGAATCCGCCTCTACATGGCTGGGTTTCGACGAACCGGGCGGCAGGATTACGCCTGGCTCCGCGTATGCGTATCTGGCGTCCGCGCCCAAAAACGATGGGGTCGGAAGTTGAAGACCTCTATCCAGGACAGCACTACCTCCAGACGCCAGAAGACGAAGCGACAGTTTGGAGGCTTCACCATCGGATCCAGTCCCCGCTGGAACAAAGCTGGCCTCTATCAATCCATTCTCTCCCGATACACTGTTATGCTCCGGTCCAAGACAGCCGTTGCTGGTAAAGATAAGGGGCGGCGCCTTATCGGTAGGCCTCTCCAGCTGAGCCTCCGACTTACCTTCGAGACGATACGTGGCCACTTCAATGCCGTCGATTCGCAGGGTGCAGTTGCAGGCATTGGCGGAGCGATTAGCCAGGCGAATCGTAAACTTCTGACCGCGCCGCAGCATACGACTGTGACGCTCCATATAGCGTCCTTCCGGCACAGCTATAGCAAAATCACCCAGAACAACATAGGTATCGACAGATTCCGCCCTCATCTATCAATGGCAACAACACAAAATGATTTAGTCAATCCTATAGTTTGACCCCTCACAAATTAAAACGAACCACATCAAACCTTGTTCGCTTCGTTACGCTCCTGATGAGCCAGGGTCAGCAGCAGATCCGTCTTACTGATTGTGCCCAGCAGTTTACGCTCTTTATCCACGACAACAAGCCTCTCCATATACGCACCCTTGAAGTTTTCCAGCGCACCCAGAACCGGAGCTTCGGGGTTTATTGTGGGAAAATCATCCCGCACAATATCTGCCGCAATAACAATCTGGGCCAGAGATTCATCGCTGAGGTAAGACTTGATATCGTGCAGCGAGATCATGCCGCGGAAGATTCCGGCATCGTCTGTCACGTAAAGATAGTTATGCTGATTCTGCGCAAATATCTGCGCCACTTCGTGGAAAGGCGCGTGCGGCGGAACCTGGAGGGGATCCGGCTTCAGCAAATCTCCAACGCACAGACTGGCCAGCGGAGACTGCGCTTTCCCACGTCGCAGCGACTCCGCATAGATGGAGTCGGAGCGGATCGCATGGGCCGTATAGTAAGCCGTCACGCAACCCAGCATGAGTGGCAGCACGATATCATAGTCCAGGGTCATCTCAAAAATCATCAGGATGGCCATGAGTGGAGCGTGCGTTGTGGCCGCAAGAAAGCAGCCCATACCAACCAGCGCGTAACTTCCCGACAGGCCGCTGTCATGCGGCAATATGGCATGAATGCCCTGCCCAACCAGACTGCCAAGTACCGCACCCACGCAAAGCGTCGGCGTAAAGACGCCACCAACAGCACCCGCCCCCACTGTCGAAGCAGTCGCAACCAGCTTCAGCGCCAGAAAAAGAAGCAGCACATACCAGACAATGTCCTGATGCAGAATCTCGTTCACCACGCTATACCCGTTTCCCCACACCTCTGGCATGTACATGGAGATGGCTCCCACAATAAATCCGGCAGCACCCAGTCGCAATGGAGCCGGCCACCCCTGGCTCGCAAAATTTCGCGCCGATAGCGCCAGCAGTTGCAAGAACCACGGTGCCATGAGCCCGCATAGGATCCCAAGCAACAGGTAGGCCGGAAGTTCCAGCATCGAGACCAGATGAAACGCCGGCACCTGATAGACCGGACTGGCACCCAGCAACTGCCTGACCGTCAGCACGGAAACCACCGACGCAAACACTAACGGCCCAAAGCTTTCCATGACAATGGAGCCCAAAATGATCTCCGCGACAAAGAGAGATCCCGCAATGGGCGCATTGTACGCCGCGGCGATTCCGGCGGCAGCACCGCACGCTACCAGCAATCGCAGTCGAGGCACCGACACGCCCAGTATCTTTCCCAGCAACGAAGCCAGCATAGCAGAAAGCTGCACCATTGGACCTTCGCGACCAATCGATCCGCCCGTGGCAATCGTCACAAGACTGGACGCCGCTTTCACGAGCGTGATTCGCGAAGGAATGCGTCCATCGCCAAGGGCAATTGCTTCGATGTAGTCCGGCGATTTCTGACCTTTCAGCAGCACGGAGCCCCCATACAGAATCCCGCCTGCCAGCAGACCGCCACCCGTTGGCACAAGCAGACAAGCCCATACCGGCAGATCCCGCGCCGTCTGAACCAGACTGCCGCTGTGCCCGGTGATCAGCCACTGCACTTCATGCATCAGCTCCCGAAATGCAACTGAAGCGCATGCCCCGGCAAATCCCACCAGGCCGGCCCAAACCAGCAAAACATGCACCTCATGCGGCCGTAAAAACTCCGCCACCGCCAGCCGCAGCCGGAGAAGTGGGTAGAGAAGGGATTTTTGCACAACCTCGATAATGGAAAATTACCTTCTATAACTTTTTATATTCCTTACATGAGAGGAGTAATGATGCCGGCGCATCTGAAGGGAGTCTCTGCTGTTTAAAGCAATAATCATGTAATTGATCCACTTCATCTCTACAGTCAGATTCTCCTTTATACTTAGGATATTCATCATCTTCATTTACAGTTTGTCCTCGTAGAAACGCCAGCCAAGTTTCAATATTGCGCTTCGGGACTATGAATACAATCTTTTCATCAGGTCGTGGCAGAGGAATGCTTTCTTCAGAACACTTCCTGTTTAAAGTCTGGATACGTTTATCAACCTCAAGAAGATCCGCATCTGTAACCACTATAAGTGCTTTATCCATAGATTTAACATTTCGATATGCAGAAAGCTCTTGTGGAAAACGGTTGCGCACCCACTGCTCTCCAGAACCTTTAGCTACAGGAGCAATTTCTTCGCGAATGTCGTGCGAAGAGTAACCTCGCTTTTTTAAGTACCTACGCACAAAACATGCTTGCTGTTCATCCTCGCAGAGCAAAACAATTCTAGTTTTCATTCCAACCTCTGGCAATTGTCTCCGAAAGCGTAAGTCCCTCCACACTAACAGGAGGTACGTCCAGAACACGCGTTGGACCGTTTGCGCGTTCGAACCATCGGCCTTTCGAATCTCCAAGATAATTAATTATCTCAGGATGATGTGAGATAAGAATTGCTTGTTCGAATCGTTCTCCACACTCATCACGCAACGTACTTAGCCATGGCTGGATTTCTCTTAGCGCAACATAGTTATCAGGCTCATCGAGAAAAAGCGTTAACCCTTCAGATCCAAATCCGTATATTAATGTATATAAAGCTATAAGCGCACGCTGACCATCAGATAATTCATTAAAGTCAAATGCTATTGGTTTATTAGATTTTTCAGGTGCGTCAAAAAGTACTTGAAGTGCTTTAGAATCACCGCCGACATCTTTTAATTTAAATGATCTAAAGCCTGGAAGTACTTTCTTCAGAGCTTCAAATAAGATAGAAATATATTCCATATTTTCTTGCGAAAGCTTCCTATACCAAGATACAAAGTTTTCCATCCGAGATGCTAGCCTAGGATCTTCACTTCTGCTCTCCGCATCCATCTGAGATGGAGATATTCCAGCAACCACAAATTTTGATATTTCCTGTCTAAACCGCGTTAAATAAGTATTATCGTTTCTTGCTTGAAGTGTACCTACACCGGACAAAGTCCAGTCAAAAGGATATTTAGGCCCGTTGCTAAAATCATCTCTATAAAGCTGGGCTTCTCCCATCTTTGATTCGAATAAAATGTGATCATTGTATAGTAATGATTCTTGTGAAACGCGACACTTCCGTCCCTCCTCCGCATGCTGAATAGTAAGTATATATTTATATTTTTGATTCTGCACATCCAAACTTAACTCAAAATGTTGGTCTGGGGAGCTTTGCCATCTCGTTAGATCTCGGTAAGGGAATGCTGACTGTATACGTATGTCGCCATCTAAAAATAACTGAATTCTGCGCAAAACCTCAAATACTGAAGTCTTGCCACTCCCATTACTTCCCATCAGTAAGTTAATGCGATCAAACTTTAGTTCAAAGTTTACCAAACTACGAAAATTATTAATGTAGATTCTTGTAAGCATATGAAGCACTTAGGATAAGCCGCTAATAAATCTATACTTTTGTTACCCGACTGTCCACCAGCGACTATTCGTTAACCGTGGACAACAAACAACCGCCGACATTGCTGTCGACGGTTGCTGTAAGAATCTGACAAACCGACTGAAAGTGCGCTGCGGACGCTGTTCCCAAAAAGGGTCCAGCGTCACGCGGATTACTTCTTCTGGCCGGGGCGATAGTCTTCCAGTTCGGCGCGATCGAACGCGTGTTCGAGGGAGCCGAGGTCTTCGCCGGGCTTGAGAGCTTCCAGCGTGAGTTTCTCGCGCTCGAGCTGCTCGGGGGTGTAGTCGGCGGCCTTGATGGAAAGACCGATGCGGCGCTCGGCTTTGTCCACCTTGATGACGCGGGCCGTGACATCCTGGCCAACCTTGAGCACATCCTTGACCTTCTCAACGCGTTCGTTGGAGATCTGGGAGATGTGAACCAGGCCGTCGATTTCTTCTTCCAGCTGGATGAAGGCGCCGAAGCTGGCGACCTTGCTGACCTTGCCGGAGACGACATCGCCCATCTTGTACTTCTGCTCGATGCTCTTCCAGGGATCATCGGCCAGAGCCTTCATGCTAAGAGAGATACGCTGGTTGCTCTTGTCGATTTCCATGACAAGCGCTTCCACTTCGTCGCCCTTCTTCAGCATTTCGCTCGGGTGATTGATCTTGCGGGTCCAGGAAAGATCGGACACGTGGATCATGCCATCGATACCTTCTTCGATTTCGATGAAGGCGCCATAAGCGGTGAGGTTGCGGACCTTGCCCTTAACGGTGGTGCCCACAGGGTACTTGGCAGAAACCTGCTCCCAGGGATTGGTATCGACCTGGCGGACAGACAGGGAGACCTTCTGGTCGTCCTTGCTGACGCCGATGACCTGCGCGTCGATTTCCTGACCGAGCGTGAGTACGTCGGCGGGACGGGCGATACGCTTCGTCCAGGAGAGTTCGGAAACGTGAACCAGGCCTTCGATGCCGGGCTCGAGTTCGATGAACGCGCCGTAGGGAACGAGGTTCGTGACCTTGCCCTTGACCTTCATGCCCACGGGGTACTTCTCGATGATCTTGTCCCAGGGGTTTTCGCTCTTCTGTTTCAGGCCCAGGGAGACACGCTCTTTCTCGCGATCGATGTCGAGCACGATCACTTCGATTTCCGCACCCACCTTCAGGATTTCGGAAGGATGGTTGAGGCGGCTCCAGCTCATGTCGGTGATGTGGAGGAGACCGTCCAGGCCGTCGAGGTCGATGAACGCACCGAAGTCGGTGATGTTCTTGACGGTGCCCTTGACGATGGAGTTCTTCTCGATCTGGCCGAGCAGGCGGGCGCGCTTTTCAGCACGTTCGGCCTCGATGATTTCGCGGCGGGAGAGGACGACGTTCTTGCGCTCCTCGTTGATCTTCACCACTTTGCAGGTCAGCGTCTGATTCTCAAATTCCTTGAGGTTCTTGGGCGCGACGATATCGATCTGGCTGCCGGGCAGGAACGCTTCGACGCCGACGTTCAGCATCAGGCCGCCCTTGACGACTGCCTTCACCTTACCGGTGATCAGGCCGCCTTCTTCGTAGATCTTGACGATCTTTTCCCAGTTCTGCTTCTGGGCGGCTTTCTCCTTGGAGAGAACGACCATACCTTCGTCGTTTTCCAGGCGCTCCAGGAGCACTTCTACTTCGTCGCCGACCTGAAGGCCGTGCGAGTCATCGAATTCGCCGAGGCTGATAACGCCTTCGGACTTATAGCCGATATCGACAAGGACTTCGCTGGCGCGCTTTTCGATAATGCGGCCTTTAACAATGCTGCCTTCGGAGAAAGTGCGGAGGGACTTTCCGAGAAGGTCTGCCATTACAGAGCTCATGATAAGATAGAGGAGGGGGGATGCGAGTGCGGATAAGATCCGGGGGAAGATGTCTGGGGGCGTTTGTGGTAATATGGAATGAAGCGGCGCTGTTTTTGCCTCTCAAAACTTCACTGAACTAAAGAGCGGGCGATGCATAAAGCGACGAAACGACCGCGCCGTACTAGGTAGAGACGGCGGCGGGCAGTCACAAAAGCAACGATGCCGAAAGCTTAGGATGTAAGGAAGGGAAAGCAGGACCCCTGCAACCGCAGGATCCGCGGAATATTACAACATGAGGAGACCGTGATGAAGCAAACTGCCGGCTGCGAGGAATTTTTTAGGAATAAATTCCGGGCAACACGTCATCAGACAAAACTCCCTGAAAATAAAGCACGATGCTGAGTACCAGGACTAAGGCGCTACGCGACGCAGAGATGCGCACGCGGTATTAATGAAGATTTAAGACTGCAAGCGCCTGAATGCGGTACCAGCCTGTCGCCATCACCTTGGCGACCAAGGATTAAAGGTTTTTGAAGTAAGAAGAAATGCCAGTCTTCCCAAGGAAGCGGCCACGTCGCCACCCCAGCGCATGCCAAGGTTGTAAAGCAACGCCCTCCACGATACGAAACATAACGAGTTATGCAAGCGGATTCCTTCGTAAAGTGAGGAATAGCTTTGTGCGCAGGTAAAGCGTGCCCCACACTATCGCTGGGTGATACCTACGCAGCAAAACAAGTCAGACAATAATTGCTAAAGAATGCTCCCTGATTTAGACTGGAATTTGTGAAGAGAAAACTAACCATGCCTAAGAAAAGTGGGGCCGACGGCCAGCGCAAGATGGTTAAAAAGCCAGATATGAAGGAATGGGCAAAAAGACATATGGCTTCTTGGCTCGCTCATTACGGAAATAGAGTTACCCCAGATGCAATAACGATGAGCGCAACAGAGTTTGTAACTCAGGATAGCAGACAGGCTGCTCTCGGAGTCATCGCAGGATTAAAGGTGCTAATCCCTTAGCCTCACCATGAAAGCCCTCTGCTCACGGATCTCTAATCAAACAGTATCTCAAGTCCACCCGTGCGGGTTAAATGTAATGGCGTCTATATTACTGCTCGCATTACCTGAAATTTTAAGCGAAAGTGTACGTTGTAACAGTTGAATCAGATATAGTCTCCCATCTGACTTGACTTCATTCATCCTCCCCCATGCGCAAGGTTGCCCTGGTTTTTATGCTCGCAGTGGTCCTGCCCAGCCTGGTGCTGGCCGGGCTGGCATGGCGTTCCCTGAGAGACCAGCAGTTTGTGCTGGAGCGACAGCAGGCATTGCTTTTCCAGGGTGCGTGCGACTCCGCGGCGACTCAGATACGCGAACTGATGCGCGCGCAGGAAGGCGGGTTTGTTCATGCGGTCGATACGTTACTGGAAGACCAGGACGTGAGGCAGATTGCCCTGACTTTCGACAAGCGCATCCGAACGTCCTGGCCCAATGCCGAAACGGGGTTTGCCGTAACACTCGACGGTAATATCCTGGCACCAGCCAGCTTCGACAGCGATTCCGCCGCCAAGTTCCGTCGTGACTACGAATCCTTTCTTTCCAACCGCGTTGCGGCCGAAGTTTATCCCAGTCAGTGGAACGTCAACAATCTGGCATCGCAGTCGGCAAATTTGTACGGGGACCGCTATGCAGTGAATCGCGCGGAGGAAGTCGTGACACCGCCGGGAACCAATGCTGGTAATGCTTCGACCGGCACCACGATTTCCATTCCAGAACCCTCCCCCGAAATGCTGGCCGTCAATGCACCGCCGCCCGCGCCTGTCACTCTGCCGCTGACACCGTTGCCGGAGCCCATGCCTTCACCCTCTCCCGCCCCTTCTGCTGCACCTGTACCTGCTCAGTCATCGGAAAAGACCCTTTCCATCGCCTTAGTGCCCCTGGAAACTCCGATCAAGCGGGATGCTTCCAGTGAGGAGGCAAAAAAAATCGGCACCGATAACGCCAAGCCAAGTCCGGTCCAGCAACCAGCCTCACCGGAAGGTGCGGCAGCATCACCAAAGCCCACCAAAATAGCCCGTGCTCGCCTGTCCGCCCCTCAAAACAAAGCGGAAACGGACAAGGCCGCGCCTGATACTGCCCACAGTCCTCCGCTGCCGCCTGCCGAAGCCGAAACTGAATCCGCAACGCCTTCCCTACCATCTGCCGGTACGGCTCAGAAGGATGTGCTGACTCAGGAATATAAACAGGCGGATTCGGTCATTCCGCATGATAAAAATGCGGTCCGATCCAAAGAATCCCATGCCGGCTCCAGTAACCGAACGGCAACTGCTCAGGCTCAGGAAACCGGCGCACCCCGCCCCGCAGCCACAGTTTCCAGGCCTCAGGCTCGTCAAACCCCTTTGCCTGCCACTACCTCTTCCCCCTCAGCATCCGGACCGAATTTCGGCGATACAGCCCTCGCGCCAAACACTCGGCAAAATACCGGCAGCGCGTCATATTCCGCAAAAAAAGAGAATGAAGCTGACAGTCGAATGCAGCAGAGCCCTGCCGCAACTCCTTCTCCTGCGGCCATGCCGGCATCTCCTCTGTCGCCAACGCTCCCCCCCTCCCCCATCGCACAGGTTCCCTCTTCAATTTCGCATGCACAGGGTGAAGCAGACCTGAAGTCAGATGGTGCAAAGTTGGAAAACGCTCGTGACCTCAATCAAAGAGATTCTCATGCAGAATATATAGTGAGACTTCCACCGCATGCTAACGGTAGTAGCGGTGCAACAAAAAACCGGTCCACTTCTCCCCAAATCGTTCTGCCGTCACAACAAATGCCTTCGCCTCTGCCACAAAGGGGCAGCGAGCCACAGATGCAGTCCCAGCAGGTGGATCCAGTCTCCAATACACGTAACGCTTTCCCCATTCTGAATGAGTCAGAACATCAGGCAGGAAACAGTTACAACCGCGAAGGCAATAACAGCTACCTCAATCTCAAACGGTCGCAGTACAGCATTCCCCGCAAAGTCAAACCGGTTAAAGATTTAGACGAGAGCCCTCCACCTACCTCCAAGTTTGCGCCGGCAGAAGCGGAATTCCGACAGCTCATCGGCAATGAATCCAGCGGCGCGGTCGCGCTCTTTATGCAGAACCGTCTTTCCGTGCTGGTCTGGTACCGTTCCCCGCGCGATCCCCAGCTTGTCTTCGGTGCCAAACTGGCCATGCCGATCATTACTGCGGCTGTCGCCACCGGCCTTGCTGTGGATAAAGAGCTAGCCCCACAAATCTGCCTCGCCGTACTTGATGCCTCAGGCCGTCCCGTTGCTCGTACAGCCCCCTGGTTTGAGACCCCGAACTGGAAGCGCCCCTTTGTCGCCACGGAAGTCGGCGAAGTGCTGCCGCACTGGGAGGTGGCCGCCTATCTGCTGGATCCCGCCGAAATGAACCGTGCCGCCTCCAACCTTCATGGCACGGTGGCATCACTCATCGCGCTGATGTTGATGGCGATCGCCGTGGGCGGCTGGCTTATTGCGGTAGATCTACGCCGGCAGCTGGTGCTGGCCCGGCAGAAGACCGATTTCGTCTCCAATGTTTCCCACGAGCTAAAGACACCGCTCACCTCCATTCGGATGTTTTCCGAGCTTCTTCAGGGCCATCGCGCGGATGATCCAGGCAAGCGTACCCAGTTTGCGCAAATCATCTCTACCGAAGCTGCTCGTCTCACGCGCCTGATTAATAATGTGCTTGATTTCTCTCGCATGGAACGCGGTGAAAAGATCTACCAGATGGAGCCCTGCGATCTGGCTCAGCTTCTGCGCAAGCTTATGGCTGGCTACGGGCCGCAGCTTACAACCGCGGGCTATACAGTTAAGCTGGATCTCCCGTCGACCGAAGACTCTTCCAATGTCAGTGCGGTTCCCGTTTACGGTGATGCGGATGCACTGACGCAGGTGATTCTTAATCTTGTCTCTAACGCAGAAAAGTATGGTGGCGTCGCACGCGATATCCATATTGAGCTGAAAACCGAACGTACTCGCCCCAGCGCCTCTTCGCTTCTGACTGCAGCTTCCAGCGAGGATCCCAACCCGGGCAATGGAGATGCGGTGCTGCGCGTCATGGATCGCGGCCCGGGAGTTCCAGCGGGTGCAGAGAAAGCAATATTTGAGCAATTTTATCGTGCTCATGATGCGCTGAACAGTGGCATTCAGGGCTCCGGTCTGGGTCTTACTCTTTCCCAGCAAATAGCCCGGGCCCATCAGGGAGATGTTACGTACCGGCAGCGTCCAGGCGGCGGCAGTATTTTCACATTGCGTCTTCCTCTGTCAGGCGGAGTCGGAGATGGCGTCGCGATTAATCCAGTTTCGGCACCCGCCTCAGCAGCCATGTCGGTGTAAAGAGGTCGGCATCACAAGTTTTTACAGAAAAACGGGGTAAAAAACGGCAGGCCGGGTTGACTTGCCGCCAACTTTACATTACACATTTGACGTGAACGTCATGGATGCCCCTTTGTACCTTGTGCCCGCCATTCGCCCGGCTTCTTTCCGGCGCACCACCGGGCTCGTCCTGGCCATCATGGCCGCCCTCATGCTGACCTCCAGCATGCCCTCGTGTCTGGCCCAGGCCGGCGACCCGGCTCCTCTTACTCCTGAAACGGCACCCGTGCTTCCTCCCTCCGGCAATACGGAGATGACGCCACCCCCTACAACTCCCGCGTCCACGACTACAACGGAGACCCTCAGTCCCGCTCCTGCGGCACCGACTCCCGAGCCTTCAAAGGAAGCCCCTCAGCAGCCTGCATCGGCACCCGCAGCGCCCCCTGCTCCTGATGTTGCCGCCGGTATTACGGACAAGGAGAACCTGCTGTTTTTGAATACCACGCAGGGCCGCATTGTCATCCATATGCGCCCCGACCTTGCTCCGCTGCATATCGAGCGCATCAAGGAACTGGTTCGCAAGAAATTCTACAACGGCAAGATTTTTCACCGAGTTATCGAAGGCTTTATCGCTCAGGGCGGCGATCCCGAAGGCACAGGTCGCGGCGGCTCCGGACAGCGCATCCAGGCGGAGTTTACCAATACGCCCTTTACGCGCGGTGTGCTGGGTATGGCCCGTATTCCCGATGATCCTAACAGCGCCGACAGCCAGTTCTTTATCTGCTACCGCTCCATCCCCGATCTGAACGGCCAGTATACCGTATGGGGCGAAGTTGTTGCCGGCATGGAAGTTGCCGAATCCCTGGCCAAGGGTGAACCGCCAAGCCGCCCGGACTCCATCACCACGGCGGAAATGCCCTGGGACAAGCCGCCAGTACCTCTCACCAAAAAGGAGAAGGCAGCCAAGGAAAAGGCCGAAAAAGACAAACTGAAGCTGGCAGCCGGTGGCGACGAGGCTGAACCCGCTCCGAAAGCGGAGAAGAAGGATAGCAAGAAGACAGATCCCGCTGCGACAAGTGCGACGAAGCCTGGCGATGTTCCGACAGCCCAGCCCGTTACACCAGTTGATAAGACCAAGGATAAAGAGAAGGATAAGAAGAAGGCGATCACCTCCACCCCTTCCACCATTCGCCCTACCGGAACGACCACGAAAGCTACTTCGGCCAACAGTAAAGGCCGCTAATCAGCAGGCGCCTTACCTCTTCTTGTTCTTATTGAAGTGGTGGCGCTTGCGGAATTTATCCTGACGTCTGGACTTCACTTTTCGATCAAGGTGAGTGCTGGCGGCACTCGACGCAGATGCCAGCGTGGCAGACATGGGCTGGCTTTCTGCTTCCGATAATGAGGCGTCCTCGCGAACTGAGGCGCCTCGAGCGCGTTTGCTTCCGCTCGAAAAGATCTGATCTTCGGGACGCGGCATGGGAATCCCAAAGTAGGCATTCAGCGGGCTCCAGCCAAATATTGCCTCGGCCAAAGCTGCTACGGATAGTGCAAATATCGCAGTCAGTATCAGCCAGTGAACATAAAAGGCAGCCAGCGCAACGCCTATATTGAAGATCACGAGCCCAACCGTCAGACGAAGCATGCGACCATACGCATCCAGGTTGGGAGTAAAGAAGCCAGTTTTGGCGGGTTTCCTGTTTTTCGGCATGGCTAAGTCATTCTAAACCATGCCGGGCTTGTTTGGGAGAAATTCCGCAGGAATTGCCTAATCCACATGCGCCTCTGCCCTTGCCTTTAGCACCAGCTCCGTACGCAGCGAATGCAGCTTGGGCTCCAGTCCCACAAAATAGCGCTGAGGATTCAGGAATCGACGTACCGTCGAAGGGAAATGAGCGATCTGATCTTTAGTACGGTCGCGCGAAGCAGAAAGAGGCGGGACATCATACACCAGCTTGCCCTTTCGAAAGATCGGAATCAGCAGATCCTCAAACTCAGCACCTGCGGGGAAACGTTTTTGCGCGGTGATATCGAATGGATCTATGGCCATGGGCTCTGCGGGAGCTCCGTCTTCCTCATTATAAAGAACATCCCCAATATACTCGCCGTTCAGCTTCCAGCGGCGAACCTGCTGGATGCCTGGGGTCGAAATCTTCACTGCAGTCTCTGATACTTTTACCTTGTAGCGCCACTCCTCGCCGGGCATGCGGATAGCTCCCAGCTTAAACACACCGCCCATGGCAGGCTGATCATAGGCCGTCACCAGCTTGGTACCAACGCCCCACACGCCAATGCGCGCGCCCTGATCCTTCAGGCTGGAAATAATGTGTTCATCCAGATCATTACTGGCGACAATGGCTGCGTCGGGGAAGCCGGCATCGTCCAGCATGGTCCGGGCCTCTATGCTCAGCGTCGCGAGATCGCCCGAATCCAGACGAATACCGGCCAGCTCAAAGCCCTTTTCCCGCAAATCCCTGCCCACTTCAATGGCGTGGCGTACGCCCTGAATGGTGTCGTACGTATCGACCAGGAGCGTTGAATTGTTCGGCATGGCACCGGCATATGCCGCGAACGCTTCTTTCTCCGAACCAAACGACATGACCCAGCTGTGCGCATGCGTTCCCTTTACCGGGATTCCAAAAAGCTTCCCGGCAAGTACGTTCGACGTAGCATGGCACCCGCCGATATAAGCCGAGCGGCTCGCCGCCAGAGCTCCATCTGTCCCCTGCGCGCGTCGCAGGCCGAATTCAAGCACTGGTTCACCACGTGCGGCTTCGCAAACACGAACGGCCTTGGTGCCGATCAGCGTTTGAAAATTCACGATATTGAGCAACGCTGTCTCAACAATCTGCGCGGTAATAAGCGGTCCCTTCACGCGAATCAGCGGTTGCTGAGGAAAAACAAAGGTTCCTTCGGGAATCGCATCAACATCACAGTCAAATTTCAGATCGCGCAGGTAATCCAGGAAACCTTGTTCGAACAATGACTTTCCATCGTTACCGCAAATGGTGGCCAGGTAATCCAGATCGGACTCATCAAATTTGAACGCGGACAGAGCATTCACGGCATCGCCCAGCCCGCAGGCCAGACTGAAACCGCTGCCGAACGGGTTGTTGCGAAAGTGCAGATGAAATACGGCTTCTTTCTGATGCGTGCCTGTCTTCCAGTAGCCATATGCCATGGTCAGCTGGTATAGATCGGTCAGGAGAGTCGAAGTCAGGCGGCCTTCGCCGGCACCGGCAGGATTGTGGGTCATGAGGTAAGAGTGAAAACAAGAAAAGGGCAAATTCAGTAGATCTGTCAAAATGATTTCCTGATAATACGGTTTGTATACCAAAGTTTGTCATGGGCTTCCCGTTGCCAGATGGCAATGTCTGAGCTAGACTCCGCATGTGTTGCGTAAGCTATCGTCCTGGAAATGGATAAAACGCGGTCTTATTGCCCTGGGCACGGGCATTGCTCTCGCCTGCCTTTTTGTCGTCATTTGTAATGTCTGGATTCGCGAGACTGCAGCACCCCGCGTGGTGTATGAACTCGATAAAGTCCCCTACAACGAGGTGGGTATGGTTCTGGGTACCGCTCCGAATCTTCGCGATGGTCGCCCCAATAAGTATTTTCGTAACCGGGTGGAAGCAGCCGCACGTCTCTACCACGCCGGCAAAGTCAAACGCCTGCTGCTGAGCGGAGACAACAGCCGGCCCGATTACAACGAGCCCGACCAGATGCGCCGCAGCCTGCTGGAGCTGAACGTTCCCCCCATCGCGATGGAGATGGACGGCGCTGGTCTTCGCACGCTGGACTCGGTGCTGCGCGCCCGTGATGAATTTCACACCACCAAATTCACTATCATCACCGACGACTTCCACACCTATCGCTCAGTCTTCACGGCACTGAAGCACGGCATGGATGTTGTGGCCTACCCTTCGGAAGAAGTGCCGCCTGCCAGCTCCATGCGCACGCGTTTTCGCGAGTACATGGCCAATAGTTGGGCTATATTGGATATCTACGTCTTCAATACCGGGCCTCGCGTGCCGGGTAAACGCGACCAGACGGCGGTGCCTCCTGTGGCCGCCGGCACGGTGGACAGTTCGCTTTCGGAAACGTCAGTGCGACAGCAATAAGCTCTTTATTTGTTATCCCTTTGGTTATCCATTATGAAGAATAAGCGGATTATGGTGGTTGATGACGAGCGCCATATGCAGCGGCTGCTCAACTACAACCTGGAGAAAACCGGCTGCGTCGTCGTCCAGGCCATGAGCGGTGAGGAAGCGCTGGAAAAAGCGACAGCCGCCACTGCGACCGTCGATCTGCTGATCATCGACGTAATGATGCCTGGAATGGACGGCTTCGCCACGGTACGTAAACTGCGGGAACTACCTGCTTACGCTGCCCTGCCCATCATCATGCTGACCGCCCGCGGTCAGGCAGACGTACGAGAAGCAGCCAAGGGACTCGGAATCTCGGACTTCTTTACCAAGCCGTTCAGCCCCATTGAGCTGACGTCGAAGGTGCGGCAGTTGCTTGGGGAGTGAATACAATGGAGATTGCGGCGCTGAACAATGTATTGGGAGAACGCGGGGAGAACATTGCCTTGCTCTGCCTTACGGAGTATGTACAACCGAACGGCGTTCTGTTCGGGCCGGGTTTCTTAGGGGCCAAGTGGCCAACTATTGACTACTACATAGAATTATATGGTGTGCAGTCAATGCGTCCCTATTTTTTCGCATCGGCAAAAACCACAACTTCAAGATTGACCAAAAAATCAATTCAAATTTCAGTTAAGAAAGAAGACGTTCAGCAATTATTGAAAATTCCTGGGCCAACCTACATACTGGCAATCCACGAGCCATCTAAAAGGGTATTTGCAAAATCCGTTCATGCCCTAACTAAAGCCACTGCAATAAAAACTGTACGTCTCGCAAATGAACTAACTAACAAACCGGAAGCACTATTTGCTCTCCATCAAGAAGTAGTTCAGTTCTGGGGAAATACCGTTCACAAACCTAACTCATCCCATTTTTCATGAGCAACACGGCCACAGATGCAAGAATCGTTAGCATGCGAGCAGAATTACTCGCCGAGATCTTACTAAGGGAATTGAAGCCTGAATTCTTGGCAAATTCTAAGGGAAGCACGCCATATGATCTTTTTATAGGATTTAAAACCCATGATGGCGGCCTAAATACATTTGCTGTCGAGGTTAAGGCAACTGAAAACGTTGTTCGAAATCCCTATCGCCTGCAGCTTGGTGCGAAAATGCTCGAAACCTTGTTAAGGGCAAACATTAAAGTATTGCTTCTCGTTATTAATGTTCGTAATAACAAATGCTATTTTACTTGGTCCGACAAAATTTCTGTGCCGGAAGAGAATGTTCGTGCAAGGTCAAAATCATTGGAACTGGAGCTTATTGAAGTAACTGAAGCCACAAAAAAACAGCTATATGACGAGGTGCGGCTACCGATGAAGTAAGATCCCAGACTTTTCACTATCGGCTACCTTTACCCCAACGTCACCATCTTCTCCACATCGCCAAGTTTTAATTCTGGCGAGACGATGGAGAGGGAAAGATTGCGGCGCGTGGTGACGAGTTCGGCCATTTGCCTGATTTCTTCTGCTGTCACGGCCTCTATTTGACCGAGGACCTTCGAGGGATCCAGGACGCGGCCATGACCCAGGGCATGATCGCCAAGCCACATCATCTGGTTCACTGTGCTTTCCAGCGATAGTTGCGTCTGGCCAACGGTGTACTCCTTGGCGCGGTGCAGTTCACGGGCGGAGGGCGGATTGATAGAGAGTACTTGGAGAGCTTTGAAAATCAGGTCGAGTGCCTTAGGCAGCTTGTCGGAGTCCAGGCCTACATTAATGCTGAGCGTCCCGGCATCATGCAGATAAGACACAGAGCTATCCACTGAATAGGCCAGGCCGTGCTCTTCGCGGATGGTCTGGAAAAGGCGCGACGACATGTTTTCGCCCAGAATAACGCTAAGCAAACGCAGGGCAAATTTTCGAGGATCGTGGCGCGAAACAGAACGCAGTGCCATCGCAACATGCGTCTGCTCGATGGGCTTGTTGACAACGCTAATACGCGGCTGCAACTGGCGTGTGGCCCCGGACTTGTATGGGCTTGGCTCACCGCCGGCGATGCCTGCCAGCAGTGGGGAAAGCAGTTCTTTTACCTCGCGCAGATTGGTATTGCCCGCAGCGGTGATCCAGAGATTGCCGCCATGGTAGTGGCGGTCGCGAAAATCAATAAAGTCCTGCTGCTGAAGGCTGGAGACGGTCTTGACGGACCCGCACAAAGAGCGACCGAGCGGATGATTCGGCCACAGCAGGGTGGAGAGCCGTTCCATAGCCACCTGCTCAGGGTGGTCCTCATACATCTTGATTTCTTCCGTAATAACGCCGCGTTCCCGCTCAATCTCGTGCGCGGGGAAGTTGGCGTTACGCAGCATATCGGTCAGAACGTCCAGCACCAGCGGAAGATGCTTTGCGGAAGCGCGTGCGTAATAGCAGGTCATCTCCTCAGCAGTAAACGCGTTCAGACGACCGCCCACACCTTCGATGGCTTCGGAAATTTCCAATGCGTTGCGTTTACCGGTGCCCTTAAAAAGAAGATGCTCCAGGAAATGTGAGATTCCGTTGACGCGCTTGTCCTCATGCCGTCCGCCCACGCCAAGCCATAACCCTACCGCAACGGAGGGTACATGCGGCATCTCGGCAACGGCAAGACCCGCGCCGCAGCTTAAGCGCTCTACAGTGAAGACCATACAATACAATCGCGAGTTAAAGAGATGATGTCAAATCCCGCGTAAACAGCCTTTCCGAGTGAAAGGCACAACAGGATGAAAAATATTTTAGCTGGTATTAGATTTCGGCAAATCCAACTCATAGCTGAGTAGGCAGGAATTGCCGAATGAATGATTGTGCCAGAATCACGGATTCAGCCACATCTAAACGCTGATGGCCTGTAAGCCCGCGAGTTAAACGTTTGCCTCATTCATATTGACACGTAAATTATTTTTGTAGTACCGTGGGGAACATCGTATTTCATACAATGCAAAACTTTTACTATGGGAGCTGGCAGATATGAACGGAGAAGAAACACGCGATTTAGTCTCAATATGGTTGATGGAAGCAGGGCTGGAATCCCTGGATGAAAACGGGCGTGCCTGCCTGGAGCACGATGACAAGTTGGATTGTCTTGTCGAGGTGCCGCAGGAGGGCGGCCGCTTTGTGCTCACAGCGCCCTTTTTCTTTCTGGATGTGGCGAGCATGTCCCAGGTGGCGGAAGCAGCATTGACATCCAATATGCACCAGACGGAGACACGAGGCGGAACCCTGGCACTGGACGGCGGAACGCAGCTTCTGGTCTTTACGATCGGTTTCCCCTGCGCGGAGCTGAGCTACCCGGATTTTGCCAACATTCTCAGCAACTTCATGGAGACTGCCCTTTTGCTCAAAGATAAACTGGAGCTGGTGGGCAAGAACGCAGATGAGGGGGCAAGCGCCGGCGACAACTTGCTGGCGCCAGGGGGCAATCCTTATCTGCCCGAAAGCGGCGATGCGCCCAAAGCGAATGCAGGAAGTGAGTCTGCCCTGGCCAGCTATGTGTTACTGAACCGCGTGTGAGCCCTTAATTTTTTATCGCACAGCCATCCGCTCCAGTCTTCAGCTCCGGTCCCATATTTGCACCGCTTCGACTCAAACCTGGATCTACTACTTTATGATTAAATCCTTTACCGACCTCGTGACCCGCACCGTCACGGCAGGGACTGAAAAGCTTGCGCTGGATCTGCTGAAGAGCGACAAACTGAAATGTTTGCGTAAAGTCGACGGCAGCGGAACGGTCAAAAAGAATACCGGACTGTCGTACCGCCAGTTGTGCAATATGACGAGGCCACGGATCTTTAACCCCATGCGGTGCATCAGCGGCAGCACGCCGCTCGTCTTCAAAAGCTTCAAGGGATTCAAATCGAAGTTCACCCCTATCGAAGGCGGCTCCAGCGGAGGCAGTAAAATCAGTGGAACGGGGGACACAACCGGAACAAGCGGGCCGGGCGGACCAGAAGGACCGAAGCGCAAGCCGGGTGGTCGTGAAGACGCGCTGGAATTCACCTCGCAGTTTCCAGAAGGGACCGTGGGACATGTCGTTAACAAGGCGCTGGGCAAGATGATGCCGACGCTGCGAGCCTTCGGCAAAGAAGAGTTCGCCTCGGGAAGCATTGGCCAGCACTATCGCGATATCGAAAGCATGCTGAGGCAACCTGCCACCAAAGAAAATCTCCGCGCTCTGGCCGAACGCGAAACATTGCACTGGAACACCGAACCAGATCCGACTGCCCGAAAATTCGGCTCCTATCTTACGGCCAATCACCGCGAGTGCATGCTGCTCTGCACCCTCAAGAAAATCCAGTCCGGCAAAGGAGGCGGACCCGGAGGTATTGGCGGCGGCGGCGTCGTGGATTAGTCTGGACGGAACTGGAGCAGGAGCAGTAGCAACTATTGCGTTGACAGCTTCGTCAGGAACTCCAAGCTGCAGCAGTGATCCTATTTCTAAGCACCATGGATGCCCAAACGATGGGTCAACTAACTTTTTATGCTCTCACCTCGGTGGGCCTCATTCTGTGGGTGATATCCAATATTAAAGCGAAAAAAGACAAGTAAACCGTTTTACAGCCAGCGGTCGTCGAGTGATTCATACTGCATCAATCTGGCAAATTCCTCAAAGCTATCCGCTTCTTTGACCCAGTGATTGTCGAATACAAAGTTACCGGGTAGCGGCTTTCCCCATTTGAGCGTCCAGACGCTAGGGTCGTCCATGCCGGATCGATAAGCCATTAGCATGGACAATTTTTGTCACCACGTTGCCGCTCCTCGAAATAAATGAACCTGCTGCCGCCTCAACCTCCTCGCTATTGGAAGGGATGAGGACGACAACAGGTTCGCAACAGCTCGGAACTCTGCATTGGAAGCTGTACTGGCAGAATATCAGTATAACAGCGCCGAATAGACCGGGTGCGGTTCCAGCAGTTTGCGGCCGTTAAGGAAGCCCAGCTCGATGACAACAGCGATTTCGGCTACGCTGGCGCCGGTTTGCTCTACCAGCTTGGCGGCTGCTGCGGCGGTTCCACCGGTAGCCAGAAGGTCATCGATGATGATGGCGCGGTCGCCTTTCTTCAGAGCGTCGATGTGCATCTCCACTGTGTTGCTGCCGTACTCCAAAGTATAGTCTGTCTTGTACGTCAGGTGCGGGAGTTTGCCGGCTTTGCGGACCAGGGCGACGCCGGTGCCTAATGCGTAGGCCAGGGCGGAGCCGAAAATGAAGCCACGCGCATCAATAGCCACAACGGCGTCGATCTTCTGATCTTTATAACGCTCGGCGAAGTGGTCGACGGTCAGCTTGAAGAGCTTTCCGCAGCCAATGATGGGGGTGATATCTAGAAAAAGAATCCCGGGCTTGGGAAAGTCCGGGATTTCGCGGACGCCCGCCTTGATCTGGGCGAGGGCGTCCGTGGTGGTGTCGTCTAAGCTTAAGCTTTGGCTCATGCGGTTTTGATTTTGTCCTTCTTATCGAGAGCTTTCTTCAGCTTGCGCAACGCGATGTTTTGCAGCTGACGAATGCGCTCCCGAGTGACGCGGAATTTGCGCCCGACTTCTTCAAGGGTCATTTCCTTTTTGCCGTCGAGCCCGAAGCGAAGATTAATGATCCTCATTTCGCGTTCGTCAAGCATAGGAAGCACTTCCTTGATACTTTCGCGCATATTATCGTCACGGAGCATCTCATACGGGGTATGAGCGGACTCATCACCGATCATGTCGCCGAGGCTGGCGCTGTCTTCGTCCTGGCCGACAGCCGCGTCCAGGGAGGCAGGCCGGATGGCGGCCGTGCGCAGCTGGGCGATCTTGCCGGGGGCAATGTTCAGCTCCTCGCTCAGTTCTTCGTCTGTAGGTTCGCGGCCAAACTCTTCAGAGAGCTGGACGGAAACGCGGCGAAGGCGGGCAATTTTGTCGACCAGATGGACGGGAAGGCGGATCGTCTTGCTCTGGTTGGCCAGTGCGCGTTTGATGGACTGCTTGATCCACCAGGCGGCATAGGTGCTGAGTTTGCCACCCTTTTTAGGGTCAAAGCGTTCCACCGCCTTCATAAGGCCAATGTTGCCTTCGGAGATGAGGTCCAGCAGCGGCAGGCCAAAAGTCGCGTAGTCGTGAGCAATCTTAACGACGAGACGCAAGTTAGCCTTGATCATCTGCTGGCGCGCAGCCTGATCGCCACGTTTAATGCGCTTGGCAAGCTTGACTTCATCCTCACGGGTGAGGAGAGGGGTCTGGCCGATTTCGCGCAGATAGATCTTGATCCCCGATTCTGTTTCGTCGGTATACATAAGCCTGGGTGTGATTGTGCCCTGTTGTTGGGCGGTTGAATCGCAATAAAAGACTAAAACGGTTTTCTTTATCCTAAATCTGGTTTTTGGAAATTATCTGAAGACCTACCCAACCTTGTCCGTTTGATGCATTTTTAAATCAGTCCCTAATAAGCTAAACCAGTTCAGGGGTTGAATGTTCATTTTTTATTTTGATTTTTTTCGGATGGGTCGAACTGTCTCAGCTAATTCCGTCGTGTTATTCTATGGTGCAGGTATCGTGCCAAGAGTTTGCAAGAGTGAGACCGGTATTTCCAACTTGTCAAATTGCCTTATTGGATAGTATCGGGCTATTTCAGCCATACTTTAGTTAAGGTCCTCTTTTCCTGGTCGCGTAACGCGCATTTTGTCTCAGTAGAGTGACAAATTGCCCAGTTGCGCCGCTCTGTCCCTCGTGTTTTACTATCAAGTGTCGATCAGATTAGCACAAACCTCTTTGGATTGCAAAGCTACAAGTTGGTCTAGTATTGGATAACCAGCCTCTCCCCTCCCCGAAGTGCTCGGCATAGAGGGAAATCGCAGAGGAGACGCTCCGTCTTTCAACTCTTTCCTCCTTTTCTGAAGAAATTCTCACTTTTCTGAAAATTTTTTGCCCTCCGCCACTTGCGCAACTGAAAAGTTATGGCGATATGCAAGAGCCCGCGATTTTGAGATGCGTTTTGCCAGAATTCTGTGGCATTATACAGTTGCCTATCGGCGCGCCACGCCGGCCCCTCACTTTCTCATCATGTTACCCCCACCGAAACGCCAACAACTGGACCAGCAGAAGACGCGCGAAATC
>JBGGNE010000438.1:0-4143 GCA_041287705.1 Methylacidiphilales bacterium
GACGTTCTGCTTTCCGTTCTGGAGAATTAATATCGCGCGGCGTGTAACGGGATTTGATGATGGGGCTCAGGAAAAAAGGGACGCAAATGGCCGCAATAAGGATGATCGTGAGATCGAAAGCACCGTGAGACAGAACGAAGTTATCATTCAGGCCGAAAAAATGGACGCCCGATGCAATGCAAGCTATCCACAGAGCAAGAAGAATCAATACCGCAAAGATCATAGCCACGCATGCATACATAACGCGGTACATCTTTTCGTCTCCAACAGCATCGGCCGCTTCTTCGCAATGTTCCGGTTCATAGCTTCCACATGCTGGACAGTAGACAGCAGACTTCACATCACTTAGCTCATCAACATTGCAAGATAAGGCAGCGGAAGCTCTGCGTTCGGCTGTTTTCACTGCCTTGTCGCCATTAAGCAGAAAGGGATCGGAAGCAGCGCCGGTAACTCTAATCGCCTGCTCATAAACATAATCCTCCCCACAGGACGTGCAGCACACGAAACGCCAGTGAGTGTGCTCTCTGGTGCATTCTCTGGTTGCGGTAAAGAGCGTAGCAGCTGCCTCCACCCCTGCGGGAGCAAGGATCTCACCAGCTACTTCCAATGCTATGGAGACAATGAAGTCCACAAATTTAGCTCCACCGGGCCGTTGTCCCTAATTCCTGACGCATCTCCGGTGACATGCGCCGCAATCTGTTTTCGAACTCGTTGCGATATAAAATGTTACCCGGTTTCTCCGCCATCCGGGCAGTCTTGTAGGCATGGGAGTTTATATCTCCAGGCGCAAGAAAACGGGGCAATATGGGAAGTAGAAAAATGGGGCTTAGCATAACAAACATGCCCAGAAAAATAGACCAGGTGTACTTGGACAGAAACTCCGGGTTACTGAGAATAAGATACATAAAAAGTATCTGACCCACAAACATACCAAGCATTAAGCCACAAAACACTCGCATCGCCCGCTTTGTACCTATCTGGCTGGCCGCTTCCTTACACATTTCCGGCTGATAACTGGCGCAGGAAGGGCAGGGGATGGGCGAATGATCCATGCACTGCAGCTTCTTGTTTAAATCGCGAACGGCTTTGTTTTCTGCCGTCTTCGTGGAGGTGTGATAGGTTATGTGAAACAGATTAAGGGCTCCTCCCGAACCTTGAACTGTTTGCTCGTAAGCAAAGTCGGCACCGCAAATCATGCAATGCACCGCCCGCCAGCGCGCGACGGTTTTATGATGCGTAATCTGAGAACCTATAAGGTGTTCAATCATACGTGAATAACAGATATAACATGAATGAAGCCTTTTCGCAATACGATAAATATCACGCCCTGCTTCCAGAGATTGTACGATCCACAGGTAAACAGCTTAGCTTGCAATACTAAATACTTTATTACCCGAGGGATTAAGCACATGTCAGATCCTGTGTAATTTCTCTTTGCAGAGCGACGCTTTCAGCCCAACATTCTAACTACTGATGAGCGCCACCGCCTCTGCTTCGCCGACGCCGCCCGCTTCCCCTTCGCCCATGGCATCCGCCGCCGCGCCTCCGCTGATCGAGCTTCGCAGCATTCGCCATCATTACGCCAAAAGCGCTAACGAGCGCATCCCGGTGCTGATGGACATCGACCTGGCGATTCACCCCGACGACACCGTGGCGCTGTTAGGGCCCTCAGGCTGCGGCAAGAGCACGCTGGTCCGCATCATCGCGGGGCTGATCAAACCCACGGGTGGAAAAGTAATGTTCAAGGGGCGCGAAATGCATGGCGTGGCCAGCAGCTTCGCGATGGTGTTTCAGAACTTTGCGCTGTTTCCCTGGCTGTCCGTTCGGGATAACATCCTGTTGCCTGTGGAGAGCCTGCCCGAGCCCGAGCGTGAATCGCGCCTGAAGCATGTGCTGCAGATGGTGGAGCTCAATGGCGTGGAGGATCATTTCCCGCGCGAACTCTCCGGCGGAATGAAGCAGCGCGTGGGCATAGCGCGCGCTCTTATCGCCCAGCCGGAACTGCTGTGCATGGACGAGCCGTTCAGCGCCCTGGACGTGCTGACAGCCGAAACACTGCGCAATGAAATGGGCCGCCTGCTAGGCGAGCCTGATAACCCTTTGCGTTGCCTGGTGATGGTAACACACAACATCAGCGAAGCCGTATTTCTGGCCAAGCGCATTGTGGTGCTGAACGCAAATCCCGGCCGCGTGGCGCTGATTGTGGAGAATAAGCTGCCCTATCCGCGCGATACGGAAAGCCCTGAATTCAAGGCTCTTGTCGCCCAGGTACACCGCGTTCTGACCCGGACTAATCTGCCCGATGCACTGCCCGGCGAAGGCGCTGCGACGGAATCGGAATCTACCCAGGGTACGCCCGCCAGCACCGCACACGATGCAACGCTGGATGCCACATTGCCGGCAGCCGCCCGCACTCCCGGCGCCACCACCACGCATACGCCGCACGCCCTGGGTTCAGAAAAGCGCCGCCGCATCGCCCCGGCTCCGCTGCCTTATGTCACCATAAGTGAAGTGCGCGGTCTGCTGGCCATTCTGGGCGACGAGGCGTGGGACTGGTTTGATCTGGCCGAGGAACTGGGCAGGGAGTTCGGCGGCGTTCTGAACGTGGTGAAAGCCGCGGAACTGCTCGGCCTGGTAAACACGCCAGGGCAGGAAGTGGTGATTACCGAACTGGGTCGCCGGGTGGAATCCGCGCAGGTCGGCGATCGCGTGAATCTGCTGCGCGCGCAGATCGAAAAGCTCAAGATCTTCGAGCTGCTGCTGCGCCTTATCCTGGTTCAGGAGAATCAGGAACTGAAGACCGAAGTACTTCTCCACGAAATTCAAACGCTGTTTCCCCACGAGAATCCGCGAGATCTCTTCAAGACCCTGCTAAACTGGGGGCACTATGCGGAGCTGATCAGTTTTGACAAGGACGAGGAAATCATCCGCCTGGGCGATTATCACGCGAAACTGGCGCCGCTGAACGCACCCAAAACCACACCGCCGACCTCGACACTTTCGGACACTTAAAGGTTGCCCCAGCCTCTGATCTGACGCATAGTTTAGGCTATTTCCCAGCGCTGGGAAATGGTCTTTCATGATTCACCACGCTGGCGTTGTTTCCACCGCCGTCGCGCTTTCATGTTGCCTGTCATGGCCACGGGTTACCTTTTATGAGCCGCACTCTGCGCATCTTTCTCGTCATTCTGTGTTCGCCTCTTCTTGCGCTGTTATATCTGGGCCTGGGGGTGGGACGTCTCTATCGCTACCTATGCCAGCGTCTGTTCGGCTGGACCTCACGCGGACGCACCCGGCGCGCCCTGAAGCAGATTCATGAACGTGCCGGCTTTGATCCCCTGGGCGAACCCCTTCACTGGGCCTACACGCTGCGCTTTCGCTATGCGCCGGAGCTTCTGAAGCTCGGCCGAGACCTGGAAGAACAGGGGTACACGCTCCTTTCCATCGATATGCCGGAAACCGTGCAGGGCTTCCATCTGCGGGTGGGACATCATCGCCACCACACGCTGCCTTCTTTGCTGACCACGCTGAGAGAACTGCGCGATGGCGCCGATACGCTGGGCGCTTCTGCCGAGAGCTGGGAAGTGGCGCGTGAAGAAGATGCGGAACTCTGGCGAGTGCCCGGCTCTTACAGTTTACCGGCCGAAGCCACCCCGCATGAGTGCACTCGAGGCAATGCCGGCCGCCTGGCGGGTCTGGACTGCCGCAAAGGCAACCACAACGAGTACCGCGACGGTGAGAACCTGGAAAGCGGCACCGAGCTGGCGGACGAAGTTCTGGCGGAAATGGCGGCCGCGCATGTCGATGCCGCGGAGCCGCTCTGGCTCCATACTTACTTCAGATTTGAATCCGAGGAAGACGCGGAATCTGCCATGAAGGCACTGCAATTGCGCTCCGAAACAGGTCTGGAGGTAGCGCGCGAAGTGGTGAACGAAACGTCTCACACCGTCGCCGTCGCCTGCCAGATCAGGGCCACCCGTCGTGAGCTGACCGAACTGGGCGACGAGCTCATCAGCGAGGCTACCCGCAACGACGGCGAATGCGCAGGCTGGGAAATCAATCTGAAGCCGGAGGCGGAAGCGGCAGCGATTGCCTTCAAGAAACTGATGGCGGATTCCGCCGACAGCAAGACTTCGGATCGCG
>JBGGNE010000439.1:0-5184 GCA_041287705.1 Methylacidiphilales bacterium
GAACTCTCCGAGCGCGTGGTGGAGAAGATGGAAGCCTGGGCGCTGACCCGCGCCGCCACACTGCCCGGCGGGGCCGCAGCTGCCGCAGGCTGCAAACCCGTGGTGGATGCCGAAGATTTCCCGCATCGCTACACGTTCAACCACGACCGCTGGGCGGAGTGGAGGGCGGCCAATACAAAGGAAAAGCGCCTCGCCTTCCAGGGACAGCCTGTCGAGAAGGTGCAGCCCGATCGCTCGAAATGGGTAAGGGTGTTTCTGGATGACTTCCGTAAGCCTGCCGAAGTGGGCGCCGGTTCCCTCAACAATACATCCATCGGCGACAGCACATCCGACCGGGATACCGGCAAACAGATCTGGTTTGCGCCAGGCTGGAACACCGCCGTAGGAAGCAAGGCCATCTGCAAAGACGGGAACGACCGGCCGTTCAAGGACGCCTACGTGCTGGATCCCATCGCTCAGACACTGACGATGCGTCTGTATTGCCTTACCCCAGGCAAAGACGGAAAACCCGGCAAATGGGCAAGCTCACAATTCACCACCGTGACCGACGCGGGCGTAGGTTACTCCTGGGCCGGACCCAAGGGCTTCCGAGTGCGGGCCAAAGTGGGGCCCGACATCGCGCCGGGACTCTTCCCCTGCCCGCTCTGGTTCTACGGGCTGGAAGGTCTTTTCTGGCGCACGGGAGAACGCATTGAGTTCGACATCATTGAGCTGGATGACGACTGGGATAACTATGGCGGCAGCCACGTTCATCACGGCCAGTACAAGGGTCTCTTTGGACATTCGGCCTATGACACCATGAAGAGAAAAACCGCGCCGGAAGCAATCCACAGCCTGAAACTTGCGGCGGGCAAGAACGTTGCCGGGATTAATGCCTGGGACGGAAAATTCCACACCTGGGAAGTCTGGATTGAAGAAAAGCTGACCTACATCAACTGCGACGGCATTGAAATCGCAAGAGTGGATACCACTCCCGAGTATCTGGAACGGCTCTACGCCTTCGTCGATACATCGCTGAAAGAGGAAAAGGGTGCGAATGAAGCCGTGAGCTACGATATGGTGCTGGATTACATCGAGGGCTTCGCGCCGCCGGAGGCCGTCAGTGCCGTGCCGGGTGCTCCCTTCACCTCCCGGCCAAAGCTTCAGGGCACGGGCGAGGTGGGAAGCACAGTGACGTGTGAGGCCAATATCACGGGCGTCAGCGATGTCTGGTATTACTGGCACTCCGGAGGCTACCCGCGCGGATTCGGACGCTCAAAGACCTACCAGATCCTGCCGGACGACAAGGGAGCCGAGATCCGCTGTATGGTCAAAGCCGCAGGCGCAAAGGATCAGCCTGAATCCTGGACGGATCCTCTGAAGGCGCAGTGATGAGCGCAAACGGAAAGTATTGGAATCTTTCAGTGCTCCGAATCTGAAACCTGGTATATGAGGTTGCCCAGACGCAAGCTCTCCCACCCTGAAGGGGTGGCGGAATTTAGCCCAGGGTGAAGTTCCGACGAAACCCTGGGAAAACGACACCAGGAAGCGATGCGTTCTGTAAGGACGCTGCAATCGTTAAGCTGATCACTGGCGACTTCGCTAAAGGACTGCGGCGTCCCTTCAGGACGCAAAATTCCTGCTCTGCAACCCAGGGTTTCGTCGGAACTTCACCCTGGGCTAAATTGCCCAGCACCTCCGGTGCTGAAGATACCGGATTTCTTTGTCGAACCGCCTTAACCAGGCTCGGGCAGCTTCAATTTGACGCGTTCGGGTTTGCCGCCTTTTTTCAGCACGTAGAATTCATCCAGGTCATCGCCGGTTTCGCGCTCGATAAGATAGAAGAGGGTAGATCCGTCGCCGCTGACACTGAGGAAGAAGCGCCCGCCGCTGCCACCCAATACGGTGGTGCCGGCCAATGCCTTCTTGGCCACGGCCAGACGCTCGGCCACGCTCTGGTAGGTTTCCAGCACCTGATCCGGGCCCCTGGGCTTACCGAGCTCTGGCGGGGCGAGACGGACCAGGGTTCCCCAGCCGCTGCCCCCAAGGCGATTAATCTCCGCGTATACCGAGTCGCCGAAGAACGCCAGGCAACGCGCGCCTTCCTGAGCGGGCGTGGCGTTCGCAGTCTCCAGCGTGGCCAGCGGGGCGTAGCGATACCCCAGCAGACTGTAGCGCGTCACCTTCTTCCCGTTCTCCTCGTCCGTGTCAGACTCAATCTTGCCGTGCCAGATATCACCATTGTTGCTAAAGAGCAGGTTGCCGTTGCCGGCAAAGGCCATGCCTTCCAGCCAGCGCACGCGGCGCACATTCAGCTCCGAGAAAACGTCTTCGCCCTTCGGTAAAACCCATGCGGTCTCGCCAGTTGCCAGCACAATCACGTCGTTCTGCGCATCGTAGGCCACTTCACTTATTGTGGAATCCTTGGGAACCACAAACTTGTGCGCAATCCCCTTGGAGGGATCGAACGCATACAGCGCTTTCTCCTTGGCGATGAGGATGCGTCCCTCCTTGTAGCCCGCCAGAGAGACGATATCGCGTTCCGGGCCCATCCAGCTCATTTCCAGCGCCTTGTGTTTGCAGCTGGGCAGCTCGACCGCCCAGAACTCCGGCTTGCCGTCGGGACCGCTGCCGACCACGTTCAGATACAGCGTGGATCCGTCCTGCGACAGGACGCAGCGACCGCCTCCCGCCCGGGCGTTCAGGGGAAGCGCCAGCATCGACATCATCATCAGAAAAGCAGACAGCATCAGCCAGATGCAGCTGCTGGAGAAGAAGCCGCGGATCAGCAGGCCGGGGCGAAGGGTGCGGGGTAAGGTCATATCGTGGGATCAGCAGAGTTACACCAAAGCAAACTTCGGCGTTGCACCACAATGTAACTGAATCCGCCGCGAAGCTCAATGGCGTTAAGGCACCTCGAAAACGGAACCGGAGTACGGGCAGCGCACCAGCGTGCCTACGCGCCGGCTGATATCAATGGGAGGGGATTTAGGGGAAAAAGGGCTGAGGATCTGGTCCGGATGACCAGGCACGGGAATCCCCAACGCAATAGTGCGCGGATACAAACCAGACCTGCACCTGTCAATGTAAGCCTGCATCAGCTTAATGCTGCCGGGCACTTGCTCCAGCGTGAAAAAAATTGGCTTATAAGCACTCTGGGCGAGTTTGAAGTGCCAGGAACTCGTCATGAGGTAAGAATGCGATTGATAGTAGCCGAGCACCGGCCCAATGCTAAGGACGTACACCAAAAATATAACCACAATGGCAGAGCTCACGTACCCTGCATAAGCCCTGCCACCGCCTTTCAAATTGACTGGTGCGCTGACATTGTTGTTGTCAGCAGAAATAACCGGCACCTGCGTGGAAGCAGGCGGCGAAGCAATATCGTGTGCCATACAAATCAAAAACAAAGCTTACGGCACCAGGAAAATCTTCTGCGTGTACGGGCAGCGCACTTCGGTGCCGGAGGAGAAGCCGCGCACATCTATGAGGCCGGCCGACGGATCGTACGGCGAATACACGAAACCTGGCTTACCCGGAACAGGAATGCCGGTTGCGTAATGAATGATGGAGTTGGGGTAAAGCGTCTTCTGGGAGTATTTGATGTAGGAATCCAGGAGTGTGGACAGTCCCGAAATGTAGTCGGAAGCCAGATTGACAGGGGAGTAGATGTACCGAACGGCCTGATAATGCCACGTCAGCCCTCCGTCCGCCGCCCTTGATGCACCGGGATAAGCCCTGTAATAGCTGAGCACCGGCCCAAAGCTTAGCAGATAGGCGATAACCACCACTGCTGCAAAAGTGCCGCCAAAGATGGCGTACGAGGTATTGCGTGAAGATCGCGGCGGCTGTACAGGCGCGCCCACTTCACCGGCGGCCACAGAAACGGCGGGCGCAGGCACAGGCACGGATGTGGGGGTTGGAGTGGCGTGTGACATAGAAATGTAAGCTCAGGATGACGAGGCAGGGCTTTGCGGCGAGCAGTTGTACAGTCTGGGCAGCAGCCGTGCAGATGATTTCCTGGGAGACACCGGCAGAACTCGCACCCCGCACCCGCGCCTGGCCGGGCGGGTACCTGGATTACGGAGTGGAAGAAGAAGGAGCAGCAGAAGAGGCAGGAGCAGATACAGGCGAAGGAGCCGCCCCGGCAGGTGTGGGCAGAGCAACCGGCTTCGTGCTTGTCGCTATCGAGTAGTTGATATTATTCATGCAGAACAGAAGATAGCGGTAGAACATTTGCCGGGAGCCCGGAATCATGTTCATGGCGCAGTGCATGGGCGTATAGAAATTCTCCGCCATGCGCGAGTGCCACGTTACCGCCAGCGTCTTATGGTGCTTGATATAATACCCCATGATGGGCCCGGCACTTGCCAGGTACAGAAGAATGGCCACCGCAATGGCAATCGAAACACCGGAATCCAGATAGCGCGTCTTGTTCCGCGGATTCGGTATATTCTCGATATCTTGCTGACCGGTGCCCTTATCATCGGATGAAGGCATTTGCAGAGCGGCATTGGACATGGCAGTAAGAAAGATTGGGGTGAAGCGCAGGAGAAGAAGGGGAAAATCACTGGAACCCGTCGCCCCGGACGACGCACGTTCAGTTAAACCACTTCGCAGGGGTCAGACCAGTAATCGCAGGCGAATGGTCTTAGTTCATTACTCTGTAGCACTACAACGTCTCTTTTTCAAGCACAGATGAGATCCCACATCCTGAACATTGCTCAATACTGACAAAAAGCTTTGGTATGGCGACCGTGGCTTGCGCAAAATTGGCAGACAAAAGGGTGGATAATCCTCAGCTTGACAATGGCATATATTATTTCCTCGCCCGCGGCGGTTATGGCCGTAACAGGCAAGGATCGAAGGAATCAGAGTAAACTGTCGAACCGATGCGAAGTGATCTTAGGAGTCGCCGGAAAATAACCTGCACAACTTGAGCCACCGCTTTTGAGCGAGAGCAGCGTTGAAATTCCGGTAAGCGCCTTAATCTAATGCACTCCCTCCATTCCGCCTTGCTCTCATCTCAAAATTGACGACTCCTTACTCCGAAATGCACAAACAGGCTTCCACGCTGTAGCTGTGTGCGCCCAGGCCGCCCAGGCCGGTGCCGGACTTCTCGATAGGAAGGTGTACTTCGCCGCCGAAGGATTCTGCGAAGACGGTCAGAAGGGAATTGGCAATGCTGGGCGCTTCGGTTTCAGA
>JBGGNE010000440.1:0-19968 GCA_041287705.1 Methylacidiphilales bacterium
TACCAATTAACGTCTGCGATTGGTCTTACATATATTAAAGGTCTGGTTCCTTCAAATGTCGGCCTTATTACCAAAGGTAGGATGATCCACAAAATCCCCCTCGACCATGGTGATGCTGGGATGTGAAGGCAATCCCGTTTCGTTGTGTAGAATTTGCAGGGCGAGCAGGTCAATCATCAAGGCCCCGCAACGTCCATGCTGCTGATCGATCCCGGCGCACGGATCACCGGGGATGCGATCAAGGACCACGGGAACAACAGAGCCTCCGTCAGCTTTGAAGATCCCCGATAATTTCGGAATAAAAGCGCAAGTGTGGAAAAAAACCACTTCTGGTTTTTCCTTTTTTATCCATCGGGAGATCGCATTTTCGTTATAGGCCGATTCGGGGACTAGAAAAGGTTTCACGCGATCGGCTGCGGGAACTTGCTGTTGAATGGCCTGGTAGCCTGCAGACCACAGTCCATTGGATCTCAGATCACTCTTATCGCTTTGCAAGGCAAGACCAATCCGACGATATCCTTTGCGAAGGCACCTCCGATAGAGAGTGCGAATCCCTTGGAAATGATTGTGCACAACCCGATTCATACCGGGGCGGGCCATACTGTAACCGAAAGCGACCGAGGTGAATTTGGACCACTCCAGGGTAAGATGGCCCACAGGTCGCACCAGCGGGCTAATTGCCAGCCCCAAAACCCCCCGGGCCTTTAGAATCCGGGTTAGAGTCGGGGAGTCATACTCTTTTTGCCCAACAAAATCGAGGTTGTAACCCAGGTTGTGGGCTCGGTTCATCGCGCCTACCAGCAAAGGGCTCGTATCCTTCCATGCGTCCAGAAAAGCCAGATTCGCCCTGACACTTTTTCCTTTGGAACGAATTTGTTGCAGAAATGCGGAGGCAACGGGGTTGGGGGCGTATCCCCATTCCCGGGCTTTAGCCTGCACTAACAGCCGTGTTTCCTCTCGAACCACGGGATTGCCTCGAATGGCGTCCGCCACGGTGGTTTTGCTGAGATTCAGCCGGTGGGCGAGTTCACGAATAGTCACCTTAGGTCCATAATAATGAGAATTGATCTCTTGGCAAGGCAAATTCGGACGCGTCCGAGGGTGCTCACATTGCAATGGTTACCCTTATTGATATCTCTAGGACATGCCCACGCCGTTTCTGTCCATGCTTGCCAGTCAAGCAGGAAAGCTTTGCCGACCATCTTTCTTGTCCGCTCTTACGTTTCCGTCGCATTCCGCCCTGTTTCAATCCTTCATCCGCTTCATTTGTTTCGCGTTCCTGATCTTTTTGTTCTGCACGGCCCCTGCTCAGGCAGGAGAGGTAAGGCTGACGGAAAAGGGCTTTTTAATCGATGCCGGTGCAGCGGGCACTTAC
Source organism: Methylacidiphilales bacterium (assembly GCA_041287705.1). Taxonomy (GTDB): domain Bacteria; phylum Verrucomicrobiota; class Verrucomicrobiia; order Methylacidiphilales; family UBA1321; genus LW23. The sequence continues at coordinate 1,376 of JBGGNE010000440.1, forward strand.
ACCCTCGGCTATCCAAGACTTGTGACACAGGAAGACAAAGCGACATTTTTCACCAACGTCACGGTCAAAGCCGATGGGAGCAGCGCCGTTCTAACCTATCTGCCTTCCGGCCAGCTAACCATAGAGCGTCAGCCCGATGGAACCTGGCTCTATCAGGCGTCAGAGATGCCCCCGGAGATTACCAAGTTCATTTTTAGCACTTCTTTTCCAACGAGTATCATTGAGGCAGGTGCCACCTGGGCATTCAACGACGAAAACTTCAAACCTTTTCCCTCTACCAAAGGGGAAGCCAGGGTGGCCTTTGGCAATCCCAAGACATTTTCCCTAAGAATGAAGGGCGGCGGTTTTACCATCAGCTATATCGATAAAACTTTCAACACTCTCACCGACTATCGCGTTCACAAAAAAGAGACGTTCGGCCTGGGCCTGGTTGTTTATTTCCCAAACATAAAAGATGGGAAAAAGACCTACCACCTGAAAATCGATATTTTGCCTGAAGTGACACCCGCTCCTTCCCCGGCAAAGGAATCCTGAACCTTCAACCCTTGGTTTAGTAACGGGCGGGTTTCATCCAGCAATCCTTAGCTAAAGGAAATATCATGCACTCCATTCATGCTAAAGCTTCCGCCCGCGCAGCGGTCATCGCTTTCCTGGCTCCCTCCTCTGGGGCCTGGCGATGTGCGCGGTCGCGACGGGGTTTTGCGCTTATCATTGTTCTTGCCAGCCTGATACTGATCACCCTCGCCGCTCCGCTGTCTGCACAGCAGCCGCTCCCTGTCAGGATCGGCGCTGAAGATCCTCTGGTTCTTTATAGTGGAAGACGCGATGACACCCAGAAAGGCGCGGTAATGTTTGGCTATTCCGGGGCGAGGATCCGGACAGCCTTTACTGGGGAATCCATCGGTATGTGGATGGACAGCCCAAATCCCAATTGGGTGAATATTTACGTCGATGGAAAACGTATCTCCAAAATCAAGGTGTCCGGAGAAGGCGGCTACTACGAACTCGTCTCCGGTCTTTCAAAAGCTAAGCATACGGTCGAAGTAATTCGGGCCACCGAGGCCAACCAGAGTCTCACCATCTTCAAAGGTTTTGCCCTGCCGGAAGGCGCCAGAACGGAATCATGGCCAGAGAAGGACGCCAGAAAAATTGAATTTGTCGGCGATTCCATTACTTGCGGTTACGGCATTGAAGTTAGCGATCCAAAACTGCATTTCGCGCCCGATACCGAAAACTTTTGTGACACCTATGCTTTTATCGCAGCACAAAACCTGAAGGCGGATTTTCTGGTCGTGGCCTGTTCCGGAATTGGGATGCTGCGCAATTTTCACGGTCCAGTCGACGGCTCTAAGAACAACATGTTCAATCTCTACGATGCAACCTTTTACAAAATGGAAACCCCGCACTGGGATTTTTCCCGTTATGTGCCGGACGTGGTTTGCATCAATCTTTGCACCAACGACTTCAGCCCTGATGGCCCAAATAAGGAGAAATTTGAAGCAAACTACATCGAGTTTTTAAAGAAAATGGTCACCCGTTATCCATCGGCTCGGATTGTCGTGCTCCAAGGGCCCATGCAAAACACCGCGACGGTGAGGGAGATTCTCAATCGGATTGTAGAGACGATGAATCAGGGCACGGAAAAGAAAGCTTTTTATTTTCAGATGTCCAAAGGGGGGGCTCATGGATTTGGTGCGGACTATCATCCATCACAGGAGCAGGCCAAAATTAATGGCGCGGAACTCACCACATTTCTCTCCGAACTGATGCACTGGTAAGTGCGGTACATCGACAGGTATTTCCATTGGTGATCTGAAGAGGATAGCCAGCTTCCGTGTAAAAGGCTGTAAGCACTGATTTCTGTGGCATATCCGACGCAACTTAGAACCATCATGTCAAAATCCCCCACTCTTCGCAAAATTTCCGGTCATGCCGCGCACACTCAGAACGCTGCCACGCAAGGTTTGCCCGGCACCATGCAGCGCCCAATCAAGCTCACCATGCTCGGCGCGGGTTCGGCTTTTACTCCGCGTCTCGTCAATGACGTGATGAGCATTCCAGGCAATCACGGAGGCACGATCGCGCTGGTCGATATCGATACCGCGCGACTCGGCACGATGCACAAACTCATCGGCAAAATGATCGCGAAGCTGGGAGCGGAAAAAAAATGGGAACTGGTCGCTTCAGCCGAACGCGCCGAGGTGCTCAAGGGCTCCGATTATGTCGTGAGCTGCATCGAGGTGAGCGGTCTGGAGTGTGTGCGCCATGACAACGACATCCCCCTCAAATATGGCATTGACCAGTGCATCGGCGACACTACAGGGCCAGGCGGACTGTTCAAATCCTTGCGCACTATCCCCGTTTTCCTTGATGTGCTCAACGACTGCGAACGCCTGTGTCCCCAGGCTATCGTGCTTAATTATACAAACCCAATGGCGATGATGTGCACCGCCGCGGGACGCTCCTCTCCCATTGGCGTCGTGGGTCTCTGCCACAGCGTGCAGGGCACGAGTCACTTGCTGGCGGAATATGCGGGCATTGCCTACGACGAGATGAATTGGGAATGCGCCGGAATCAACCACCTCGCCTGGTTTACCAGGCTTGAGCACAAGGGCATCGATCTCTATACCGATCGCCTCTACGCCAAATTCACGGCGGATCTCGCCGCCGCCGAAATGGAGCGCAAGGCCGGGATCACATCCTTCAACAGCGACGACATGAAAAATTGGGGCAAGGTAAAACCGCGTCCCTACAAGCAGGCCGATCTCATCCGTAAGGACATGTGCCTTAACTTTGGCGCTTTCATCACGGAGAGCTCCGGGCATCTCTCGGAATACTTACCCTACTATCGGAAGAGTGAAGCCGGCCGCACGTTGCTGCGTCAAGGCTACGACGGTGGCTCGCGCTTTTATGCCACGAACTGGCCCGACTGGCGCAAAGAAGCTGACGCTTCGCGCTTCGCCATGCTTAAGGGCACGGAGCCCATCGACTGGCCGCGTTCATGGGAATATGCGTCGTGGATTATTGAGGCACGCGAAAAAGACAGCCCGTTCCGGATTCATGGCAACCTGATGAACAATAAGGGTGGGGCTGGGCAGCTCATAACCAACCTGCCTGCCGACTCTTGTGTCGAGGTTTCCTGTATGGTCGATGGCAATGGCATCCACCCGACACGTTATGGCGCCTTGCCCCGCCAGATGGCCAATGTGTGCGCAACCAACCTTGGCATGTTTGACCTGGGCGCCCAAGCGGTGATAGAGCGCAGCAAAGAAGCGGCGATCCATGCACTGATGCTGGATCCGCTTTGTGCGGCAGTATGCACGCCCTCGCAAATCAGGGAAATGACGCTCGAACTCTTCAACGCGGAGGCGGCCTATCTGCCGGACTATCGGTAACAGCCGCGACAAGGAGCCGTACGGGCGTAAACGGGCCGGTATGCATAAACGATCCCAAGTTGCCTGAAGTAACGTCTTCCCGCATTAAAGCCAACGCACAAAATTGAGAAAATACGGAAATTAATCCCCTTTCTTCAAAACCCCAGAACGCTATATGACTATCCGCATTCTTCAAAAAGTACTTCCCTTGTTGGTCGCTCTATTTGTTTTTCCCCTTCCTCTTCCCGCCGCAGTTTCCCTGGGCTCCCTGTTCCAGGACCACGCGGTCCTGCAACAGGAAATGAAGGTTCCCATTTGGGGTAAGGCAGACCCGGACGAAGAAGTCACCGTTTCTTTTCGCGAACAATCTGTCAGCACCAAAGCAGATGCTCAGGGCCGATGGCGGGTTGAACTCGCCCCGATGAAATTTAGTGCAGAACCGGCTGAGCTGATAGTAAAGGGAAGCAACATCATTACGCTCAAAGATATTCTCATCGGCGAAGTCTGGCTTTGTTCCGGACAGTCCAATATGGAATGGCGCCTGGAAAAATCGGATGGAGGCAAGGCCGCCGCCGCAGAAGCCGATCTCCCTGGTATACGGCATTTCAAAGTCCAAAAAATCGGATCGGACCATCCCCTCGACACCGTTTCCGGAAAATGGGTAGTTGCGAGACCATCTTCGGCTGGTGGATTTACTGCAGTCGGCTTTTATTTTGCGCGCGATATACACAAGCAACTTGGTATTCCGGTCGGCATTGTGCAAAACGCCTTTAGCGGATCTCAGATAGAACCCTGGCTCAGTGATGCCGCTTTTCAAAGCAATCCCAGGTTCGCCCCTATCCTTCAAAGATATAACGAGCTGCTGGCAAAAGTTCCCGAAGCCAAAGCGGCTTATCCTGAAAAATTAGCTGCATGGGAAAAAGAGCGTGACGCCGCTAAAGCCGCCGGAACTCCTTTCACGACGAAGCAGCCCTATCCCCCGGCGGGACCTGGCAGCGATAACTGGGCCGCAGCCTTTTACAATAGCATGACTCACCCCATTGCGGGCTACGGCATCCGTGGCGCGCTCTGGTATCAGGGCGAATCAAACCTTGGCCGCGAACAGGAATATCGTGACCTGCTCCCAGCATTGATCACCTCCTGGCGGCAGGAATGGAAGCAGGGCGACTTTCCATTTTACATTGTCCAACTGCCTTCCTATGGATCGAAACCCGAAGTCTGGGCTCGCTTCCGGGAAGCCCAGGCCTCCGCCCTAAGCCTGCCTCATACAGGTATGGCCGTGACCATCGATATCGGGAGGGGAACGGAAAACCTGCACCCGACTAACAAATTGGACGTGGGGCTACGGTTGGCAGCTATCGCCAAAGCTAATATTTACAAAGTTCCCAACACGGAATTTTCCGGCCCGCTTTTTTCAAAAGCCGAAAAAGATGGCACAGCTTTGCGTGTGACGTTTACCCACGCAGATGGAATGACGCCGCATGGAGAAAAGTTGACTGGCTTTGAAATCGCAGGGGCGGACAAAAAGTATGTCGCGGCAGAAGCCAAAATCGAGAGCAACGGAACTATTCTCGTTTGGTCACCGGGGGTGACCGATCCAATCTTTATCCGTTACGACTGGGCGGTACCAGAGGCCAATTTGTACAACTCCGCAAATCTGCCCGCGGCTCCTTTCCGTTCTGATGGCCCCGGAATAAAGTGAAGCCCGGCCCGCTGAGATTCTGCAGAAAGTAAATTCATTCGCCAGGCGTTTGAAATGAAAGGTAATACATTGAATCATTCCCCAGCCTTTTTGGCTGCCTGGTATCGCAGCGTCGATGATGTTATTCTTCGATCCACTCAATTCGAAAGCGTTTCCGATTCAGAAACCATCCTGAAGGTTGACGCCTGTGGAATCTGTGGCACCGATATCGACGCCATTCTGCGTGGCTCGGCAGAATACATCCAGGTGGGGCATGAAATTGCCGGGCGAGTCATGGATTCCTCCGGGGGAATAACAACGCGCAAAGTGGTTTTGGAAAGTTCCAGCGCCTGTGGACGTTGCGCTTCCTGTCGGAACGGGCATTCGGAAAACTGCGCCAGCATCAGAAGCTTTTTTGCGCGATCTTCTTATTTTGGTATCGCCGAACGGATGCTCAGTCCAGAAATATCTGTACTGGATTATACAGGAATGTCTCCCGAAGTGGCCTGCCTGTCCGAACCTCTGGCTGTAGCCCTGGACATGTGTGAAGTGGCGGAAATTCGTCCTTGGTCGATCGTGCTCGTCACCGGGTTAGGGCCGATCGGGTTGATGGCTGTCCGGCTGGCGAAGTTGGCCGGTGCCGCTAAGATCTACGCGTCCACTTTTTCCACCCGCAAAAAGCGCAATGCCCTGGCCCTGGAATTTGGTGCGGACGAATTGATTTTCGAAGATGAAAAGCCTCTTTCGGAGCGGAAATTATATCCCGCGCCGGACCGTATTCTGAGCACGGTACCGCCGTGTTACCTTGGCGACTGCATTGGTCCCGCGGCTCAGGGCGCTGTCATCAGCTATATCGGAGTAGGGCATGGCAAGACGGATCGAGTTTCCTTTTCCGCCAACGATTTTCACTTCAAAAAATTACAGTTGCGAGGCTCCTACGCTGCACCCGCGCAACGCACCCCACAAGCCCTGGAACTACTCAAATCCGGGCGAATAGATGGAGATAAACTCATCAGCCATCGGTTTCCTTTATCTGAGTCGTCCGAGGCCATCCGAACCGCATGTCTGAACAAAACTGAAGCTATCAAAGTGGTCGTCATTGTAGAAAATTAAGTTTATGCAAAAGTCCCCTGTCTTCGGTGTCATTGGCACCGGCACTATTGGCAGAATTCATCTTCAGGCCCTGCAGTCGTGCGGGTTCAAAGTGGGAGCAATAGCCGAACCGTCCGCGCCGGCGAGGACGGCTGCACTTGCCCTCGCTCCGGACGCCATACAATATAATGACTGGAAAGACTTGCTGAGGGACCCGGCAATCACCGCAGTCCAGATTTGCACCATCAATTCGATGCACTACGAAATTCTCAAAGCGGCCATTGCCTCCGGCAAAAATGTCTTCTGTGAGAAAACCATGACGGTGGATGCCCAGCAGGCCATGGAGGCCCTGACGCTAAAACTCAGGCCAGGACAAGTGGTGCAGATTGGATATATGAAACGTTTTTTCCCCTCTTCGCAATGGGCGAAGGAACAGCTCGAAAGAATCGGCGAACCCATTTGCGCAACGATCCGTACTTTCCAAAGCAGTTCGGCCGACGTGGATATTTATGATTCCAACGACTGGCGCCCCACAACCGAAGGTCCTTCTCGAGTCAGGCTTTTCGCCTCTGGTGGAATGTTAAATATGGCGGGAAGTCATATGCTGGACATGACGGCATGGTTGCTGGGCACTCCCCAAAGTATTTACTGCCACACTTGGTCGCCCAAGGGTTACGATGCAGATCTTCACACGCATGCGCTCTTCAAAATGGAAAGCGGGGCAATCGTTTATTTCGAGGCCGCGTTGTCTCCGTTCAGCAAAACAGGTACTTATGAAAATGGCTGGGACGAGTCGATCCAAATTGATGGCCGCAAAGGCCGATTGGAACTTTACTATCCGCTCTGGGACCGTTCTGTGGATTATTCCGCCCGAGCCCGGATCTATCTGGAGGAGGAAAAAAAATGGGAAGAACCCATTTTTCCCAGAGTCAACGCGTTCCATGTGGAGCTAAAGGCCTTCGAAGAGAATTGCCGCACCGGAAAAGCCTCCGAGCCTTCCATTCAGGAGGGCTCAGTGGTTGATTGTTGGATCGACGCCTGCTATCGCTCTGCAGAAAGTGGCAGAGAAGAAAATTTTCCTCTGGCTTCCTGCATGAGCGAAAGATGAAAATTTTGTCACCCAGTTCCTAAAAAAGTGACTGCCTTTGCTTCCTGGCTGGAAGCAGCAAGCAAAGGCCACGCTGCTCCGTTTCGCATGCGTTAGACCATTTCCCAGCGCTAAGCGGCCCACGATATGGACAATTAACGCTGGGAAATGGTCTTACAAGGCAGGAAGGACGCCGATCAGCCCAAGGCGAAGCTCCGTGCCGGTGCAATCCGAGCGGTTTCCGTGGATGAGCTCCAACTCGAAGATGTGAAGGCCGGGCGGCAGCTCATCCGAGACGACAAACGGACCCACCATACCACAGTCCCCACCCCAATCAGGGCGATTGCGTAAAGAGTAACTCCAGTCGCCGCCATCTACTCTCCATGCGAACTCGGCGGAACGCTTGCCGTATTCGAAAACAAGAGCAAGGCCACGTCCAGTGAAGGAGAAACGGATTCGTGCACCGGGGCTGTGTGACTCCAGCACCTGACCGGTATGATAGCGGTTGTGAACACGGCGCAGTACCCATGGGCCTTCGGTATCAACACTATCGAGAGGAAGAAGAGTGATGTTTCCCCAATGGAAGGGAGAAAGAGGCGAAGGGATAGCGCGTCTTTCATCTTCTTTTACTGCGGGTGATGACTCTGAAATGCTATCTGACCCCAAAGCGGGCAGCTCATTCTCTAAATATCCGATAACAGCTTCCGCGTAGCTCCAGCCTCCGCGATGCGCGGGATGAAGCCCATCGGGCAACCACTCGCCCCACTTCATCTTGCCTGCCCGCACCTCGTTTAGAGCATGGAGACCCACCCATACAGAGCTGATCCCGTAGTATTCAGCCAGTTCCTCAAACTCGGCGATAGTCTCCGGCATCTTCCCAGCCATCATTTCTGCGTACATTTCCTGCCTGTAGGTATAGACTAAGACGACCTCACTGCCAGCTGCCACAAGCATTCGTATCAGGCCTTCGCGAGTTCTCTTGCGCCTTTCAATTGCAGTGTCCCAGTCGTTTACGGCGAATTCCACAAAGGTGACATTGCAGCCTTTGTCGATAATTTCCGTCTGTACCCTTATGCATGCGGAATCGCTGCCAGTCGCCCCCATCGCTGCATTTTCGCTAACGATGAGAGAATTCGGAAAATTCGTCGCAAACCACCGGGTGACAGGTGCAGGCCAGTTAATGTCATTCTCTTCGGTTATGGATCCGCCGAGGAATCCGATTGTCAGTCGTCCCTGGGCCAGGTGTCGCCACGTGTCTTTCAGTGGGCGGCGAGTCTTCACAACGGAAAAAGAATCGATAGCTTGTGACGGAAGTGCAGTGCGTGAGATCATACGGGTGTTTCATCTCTTTTGCGGAGCAGCGATAGTAATTTCGAGGCAAAAGAATGGCTCCGCAGAGAAACCTTCTGTTTGGACAGCCGTCTTAAGGTTTCGTCTGCATCCAATATCTGGCTCATCGAGCTGCTTCACTCTGAAATGCCCCGGAGTTTGCTCCAGGGTTCTTTACTCCAGCTTCAGCTTACCCCAGAGGCTGCGTTCTTTCGAGATGTTGCCGGTACTGTTCCAGGCGAGCTGGTGGGTGCGGGTTTGGCCTTCAGAGCTGAAGTCGACGGCGATGTCGAAGAGGAATTCCTGGCCGACCTTCGGGGTGATTTCCAGGGCGGTCCAGGGGATGAAGGCCTCAAGGACGTAGCCCTCGCCGCTAACGTCTTTGAAGACCTGGCACTGGATGTTCTTGGATGCCTCAGGGTGGTCTTTGATGTGGACATGGGCCTCCTTGCCGGCGCCCAGGAAGATCTGGCGATCGCTGAAAGTGAGGTTGCCGGGCGCCTTCAGGTCGCGGCTGCCGATGAAGAGCTCAATTCCGTCGCCGCTCCAGAGGCCCTCGCCGCTTTTTTCGTTCATCAGCGGGGTTTTGTCCTGGACCTGGATGTAAAAGTACAGGTTCGTCTCATCCCAGCACACGCGGTAATCAGCGCGGAGGTCGGGGTTTGGCTGGCCAATGACGAGGCGCGAGGACTCGATCGGCTCGCCGGGGACACCGGGCCAGTTGGTCGTCGTACCGTCCAGCTTCACACCGGGTAGGGCGCGAACAGCCACCTTCGTCCGACCGGCGCCGGCGCCCCCCTTACCATTGAAGCGGGAATCGTCGAAGACGTACGGCTTTTCCTTACCCATCATCACCTCATAAATGCGGCTGTGGGTTAGGGTCGCGGCGGCCACCATGAGCTCGTATGGACGGTCGGCTACGTTGACGAAGCCGGTGTTATTGCCTTCCCCGTTGAAGCCGGAAAAGTAGCGCCCGGTGATGGACTGGTCCGTGTAGATAAACCACTGACTGCCCACCACATAAGGCAAGGCGGCGGATTGCTCCACGAAATTCCGGTAAGCCTTGGCGCGGTCGCCCTGGTCCTTTACCCCCTTATGAACGGCCAGGCCCTGGTCATCAGCGCCGTAATACCACTCGCTGAAAATCATAGCCTTACCGCCGCTCCACATATGGACCTTATCCATGAAGCCTTTCTCGACGGCGTCCGTGTAGTAGTTGATGCTGATGACGTCCAGATACTTACCGCCGATAGTGACGGTGTCTTCATTATGGGCGGTATTGGGCGTCCAGCGGCTGCCGATGAGAAGGTGATTCTTGTCATATTTGTGGAAAGTCTTCTCGACCAGGGAATAGCAGGCTTCCAAGTAGGCCCGGAAGAAGGCCTTCATATCAGCGGAAGCGGCATCCGTGCGGATGAAGAGCGGCTCTTCTGCGGCGATTTCCCAGTTGGGCAGCAACTTCGCGGGCTCCCAGGCGGCGTTGAACTTCCCGATAGTGCCGTACTTGGCCTTCAGGACTTCAATTAACTTCGCCTTGGCGGGAACTTTACTGGCCTTGTACCCAGAGATCACCTTGGGAAGGGTCTCGAAGTGCTGCTCATTGCCCTGGAAGTAGCCGATGATAAGTGGGTCATTGGCCCTGGCAACGAGCTTGGAATAGGCCGCGTCCATGGCTTCATCGATGCCGGGAGAGTAGGGGTCGATCACGTAATCAGCTCCAATTTTATCCGGCAGGTAGAAGTGATTGGGCACCTTGGGCAGAAAGGAGACAGTCGGGAACTTCAGCTCGTCATATTTGGCAGTGCGCGCGGAGAAGGCGCCAGCGCTGTTGAAGCCCCAGCGGCGGAGGCGGGTAATGACCTGACCGCTCCACTCGTTGAGGTCGAAGGGCTTGCCAAACTTACGGATAAGGTTGGCGCCGTAGAACGAGAAGTTGCCACCCTCCGGACGGCGCTCCTTCCAGGCGGTCAGATACGTCGTGTCACCGGCCTCAGGCAGCCACTCGTAGATTCGTTCCCGCCCTTGTACCTTGGTTACATCATCGGTGCTGGCAATGCCACATACTCCCAGTTGGAAGAACATATTACCGGCCGGCGTGACCAGGATCAGGCGATCGTTCGCCTTGCCCACATGAAAGAATCCGGTTTTCGCAAGGCCGTACTCAGCGCCACTGCCGACCAGTCCTCCATAGGAGTCCAGCTTGGAACTCGGCGTGTAAGTCTCGGTCAACTGCCTGGCGCCATCGGCTTTCAGCTCGGCTTCGGTAGTGACTTTGCCGGGATAGTCCTTGAGGGCAGACTGGCCGAACTTATCCACCAGGAACTTCAGCGCGGGCTTAGAGTTGGGGACAGGGGTGTAACCCTCGAACGTGAATTTGAAGCTGCCAGCATTTCCGAACTTATAGAAGATGATGTGCGAGAAAAGCTGGGTGTTGAAGGCACGGTGATCTTGGATCTGCTGGTAGGAGCCCGGAGTCGTCATGCTGTAGCCGTCCCCCAGCGCATTTGCGATGGTGAAGCGCTTGAAGGTTCCCTGGGCAGGGACCTGCTTTCCGAACTTCGCGGGAAACGGCTGCATCTCACCCTCGCCGAAGTTGAAATGGCCGCCATCTTTATAGGTCATGGGCACCTTCATCGTGAAGTTTAACCCGGTGACATTGGGCGGGAAACCGCTGAATTCGTAGGCGACTTCGTGGGAGTTATTTGAAACTGAAATGGTGAGCACTCCGCCGCCGGGATAATGAGCGGTAATCACATTACCGTCAACGGCGACTGCGGCTTTCTGGGTCGTCTTGTCTTTCTCCCCATTGACTTGGAGCGGGATGGGGATTCTAAAGGTGCTGCTGCTGGTCTTAATGCCGACGCCGCTTTCATTTGCCGAGAGTTCGGGTGGATCTCCGGCCCAAAGGGTGGCGGGGATAAGCGCGCCGGCCAGGAGCAGGGCAGAGATGAGCAGATGGTATTTCATAACAGTCGTGAGAAATTGTTTTATCGTACTTTTGACCGCACTACCTTTACTGGCACTTCAATGCAGCTGCGATCTGGGTTACCCGCTGATTAACTGGAGTCGTCATTTTCTAGCGGTATCAACACACACACCATGGCCGCAACTGGAGCACTCGCGGACGCGTCCGATTTCGATTTATCCTGTAGCCAATTGGCTGAGGACAATCCGTGAACTTGTCACTGTGCGAACCGTCTCGCCGCAACCACGTGGATCTGATAGTAATAATCACGGATGGGGTAAGGAGGTTTATCTAAGCCCCCAACTGCCCCCTGGATTGCTTTGGAGCCAGGCAATTGCCGCGTTGAATGTGCAGCTTCATCCTTCGATGTGAGTCCAGTTGGAGTACCCGCCAGAGTCGGAGGCGAACAGCTGGCTTCAGTAAAGCCAGGAAGCGGTGACATCGGCGTTCGGTCGCCTTCACCTTCGGGGCGATGCTGCAAGCCACTCCTGTCGCGCTCACGGATAATACCTCTGCTGCTTACATGAGCCTATGGAACCGACAACTGTCGCAGGTCGGTATACGAAGAAGAGTGAGGAGCGAACGGCTCCCGGCGGAGCGAAATGGGGTTTCATTTCCCGAAAATAGCTAAAGCCACCACGAGAGCAATCGAGTCACCCTCGGACGCGTCCGATTCCGGCCCGCCCAGAAATCACCCAACCGAGTGCCATTATATATCCAGCTTCGTGCCCACCGTGCTCTTTCTGCAGTACTTGGCGAAGCTGAGACCCTTCATAAATAGTAAAATTACTACCTTTGCCCATATTCTCCTTCTTCAGATTCAGCCAGCTGATGTTAAGACAGGAAGAGCGAAGTGTACTGACCACAGTCGGTACCGACAACAGAACGAGTATACCTGCCACGGCCATTACCGTCATTAGCTCGATAAGTGTAAAGGCGTGGATCGCACACGCACCCTTGGCGATACGTCGCGCAGATGCTGCTGGATTGAACATAGTCATGGTGGCACGCATCTTCATTATTATCATGATCATCTTTCTCACGGTGAGAACTGCTTGGATGCTACTACGCGTGTTTTATAGTACTGGCTGATCGGCGGAGCGTCAATGACAGTATCGGCGTAGTCATTCAACGTGGCATCCTTGGGGTCGACATAGCGCTCTATTGTTTGATAGCCGCGATATTCCGCGTTCACTACATCTTTGCCTTCCGTCCATATGTCCGGGGTGCTTCCCTTCACCTTGGTAAGACTCTGTACGCGGGCGTAGATGGTAAAGGTATTGCTCTTTGTGGTGAGGCGAGGATAAATGCCGGAGTAGGGACGTTCGCGGCTGTTATCGCCGGTAAGCTTGCGCGTGTTCCAGTAGGTGGACATGCCCGCCAGGGTGGTGCCTTTGGGCACGAGGTGGATGCTGCATATCTCGCTTGCGCTGCGGAAAATATCCTGCGCGTCGAACCGCTGCGCGAAGCCTTTCAGCGTTTCATCCAGATCAATATCATGGCGCAGCGCAGTGCTGGTACGGGTGTTTGTGTAACTCTTATAGTTGGTGGCATTGGCATCCGGTACCGCGATCACCTTCTCTGTCTTAAGCACGGAGCGCAGGCCTGTATCGCGATTGATATACGTAAAGGGAACGATACGGTGGTTCATGTTAATACGGCCGGCGGTGGAGAGAGGCTCGCTGATGGCGTAGGGCTCCACCACGGGCATATGAAACAGATCCAGCAGCAGGTGATCGGGCGGCGTGGTGTAGGGCGGGCCGACGGGCGTATTGACAGGACTGCCGAGTCCATCATGCCTGGCAGGCGCGGGTCGGAACAGCAGCGTCAGCCAGGGCTTGTTGGCGATAACACCCGTGGGCAGCGAGCCGAAAGTGACCGCGGACGGAATCTGCCGGTTGGGCGAAAAGAGGGACGTGGTAACGTGGGTGATACGCAGGTCGCCATAGTAGGGGTTCAGGGTGGAAGTACCGAAGTCGCCTTCGTCCGCCTTGTTAATATAGGGGCCGTCCGGCTGATGGCCGAAGCCGTTGTCCCAGTCGCCGGGGACGTCAGTGGAGACATAGTTGGTGCTCTTGCCCGCAGCTACGCCGGTGGTGGAGGTGTTGCCCCAGTCTTTAACGTACTCGAATAGCATTCCGTACGCCTGGGAGGCAAGACCGTTGCCGGTGTATTCGGCTTTATAACCCAGGTAAGTAGGCGAGAGGACATTGGCCAGTCGCCCGCCCGTAGCGCCGCAGTACGGGAAGCCCTGGCTGGCGCGCAGGCTGTGCGCCTTCGATTTGCTGGAGGTGAAGTAGTAGGCGTGCGGGCCGAACAGGTTGTGACTCGGCAGCACATTGGCGCGTGCCGCAATCAGCCGCGAGTCGCCCGGCTTAGCTTCGACGCTGCGCACGGTATCCTCGCCGATGATATAGGCGCTGCCGGAGTAAGTACTGCCCGTGCTGGCGAGGTTAAACCGGCCGCCGATGCCACTGCTCGTGAAGAAGCGCATGTTGGCGTCGTTGGTATCTGGAATCGACGCAGGCGCCAGTTGTGGTACGGGGAACTGCGTTGTTGTCGTTGTCGTGGCAGGAAAATCAAGCGTAATGGTCTGCACCACCTCATTCGTGTCCTGACCGATGATCTCGATCTTGGGAGTGCCGCCGCCGAAGGAGAATGTCTTGCCGGCGCCCGAAGGCAGGTCAATCGTGGTCGATACGAAGGGAAACTTCTTGGTATCGGTGCCGCCCTTATTTTTGACCAGGGTCGCAAATCCCACGATGCCGCCGACAAAGTTCTCGGCGCCGAAAGCTACGTCGTACGGGGTGGCCAGCGTGGCACTGGCGGGGAAACCCATGTTTACGAGAGACGCGGCTGTTTCACCCCAGGTGAAGCCATCCAGATTCGTCACGCGGATCTTGAACCGGGGATAGCCGGGCACCATGCCCTGGGAAGGATCCAGCATGTTGAGAACGAAGGCGGCCTGCACGCGGATCTTGCCCACGGGTACCGCCGCGTTCGTGGAGTTATCCGCCTGGCCGATGAAGAGCAGGAACGCCTTATCCACCGTGGGGAAACGGCCAAAGCCGCGCGTATTGGTCACCGTATCCTCGATAGGCACCACCTCGCCGCCGCCCGAGTTCGTTGCGGAGAGCGGAGGCGCGAACGCCACGAACGTTGAGTCATCTTTGGACCTGGTGTCGCGCAGATTAACGCAGCGGATGTAATCGAACATCTCGGTCAGAATCTGGTCGCGGTCCGTGACAGAGCCCGCGCCGGGATACTTAGTCAGGAAGTTGCCGCCGAAACCGGGGACGTTGCGGCCCGTCAGATCACGCAGATAATCCAGTAGCATGCGATTGCGGCCCAGGCCGGTGGCGGAGGATGCGATGGGCAGGTCCGTCTTCGCGCTCTTCTGATTGGAGCGCTGGAAGTAGTAGATGTGGTCATTCATCGAGGCGCAATACGCGATAAGCTGATCGAACGCAGTGCGGTGCTTGTCGTCGTTAAGGAGGTGGATGGGCCACATGCACACGCGCGGCTTATTGAAGAGGTTCAGGTCCGGGGCGCGGCTGCTGCTGGTGAGGAAGAAGCGGTCGCGATCCAGGGAGTCGCGGTTGAGCACCGTGGGGAACGCTTCCTGGCGCGAGGTGCCGCTCATGGTCGTCCGGAAGAATAGCTCGTCGACGCTGGCAAACAGGCGGTCGCTGTCGGGGTAGATCGGGGGCGGCGCAGTGGCCAACTGGGAGGTCATGACGGTGGCGCTCTTGGAGCCGCCTTCCGCCACGCGTGGCACGATCTTATAGAGCTCCTCGGCCCACTCGGCGTCGGAAAGTACGGGACTGCCCGGCTTCTTCAGCACGGTAGAGAGCGACGTCATGGCCGGATGGCCGGGGTAACGCTGGTACTCATTATGAGTCGCCTGATTGTCGGCAAGATTGCTGTAATCAAAGGTGGAAGAGAAGCGCGGCATGTCGCCGTAGGAGCCTTCCGATGCCGTGTTGATGTTAAGCTTGCAGGTCTCGTCATCCGTCCAGAAGGCGATGCGTCCCACGATGGGATTTGCCGCCGTAGCTCCGGTCACCTTTGCTTCGCCGCTGCCGGCCGCGGCGGGGGCAAGTATCTTGCCGTCGGCCAGCACGTAGAGCCATTTCACTGGCATTGGCACAAGATTGGAGCCGGTGGCGGTGTTGGTGGGCGCGCCTTTTACGTAAAACCCATCGATGTCCGGGTTGGCCACGTCAGAATCGGAGTTGTAGGTCTTGACTGTGCCGGAAACGCCGGGCAGCGACATATCCTGAAGGTCGCCGTTGACGATAGGGTACCGCGCTTTGTTCTCGACGGTGATCGGCTCGTTCAGATCGACAAAGATGGCCTTCTGGCTGAACCAGCCGGTCAGGTCGTCGGGCGTGTAAATGCCGGAGCCGGTGAGGGTATCCCAGGAGTAAAGGCGGTAGAAGGCGGCCTTGCCGCCGGCGTCGTTAAAGGTGCGGATCATCCCCGGCTGCGACGCCCAGGCGAGCGTCGTCGCCATGTCGGTGCCAGGGTAGCCCTTGGTCGCTTCGGTAATCTGCGCCCTGGCGATACTGAACGTCGTGTTGGCGAGCATCTGCGTCGAGGTGCCGTCCGCAAAGCGGCGCGAGGACTTCAGCTCCGTAGTCATGCTGGCGACAAAGGCGACCGCCAGAAGCGTGAGGAAAGCCAGACTGGCCAGCACGATGACAAGAGCCACGCCGCGCTCGCCCGCCCCGGCACCAATGATGGCGCGGCACTGGTGGTGCGAAGGTCGGCGGATAAAGCGGTCGCGCTGCGGCAGGCAGTGGGAAACACAACGATAGAAGATGCTTAAGAACTCCATTTGGCTCCTATAATGGCGACTGAGGTACGGAACACGCGGTAGGTGATCCTCTTGTTATTGAGGCTTGTAGTTAAAGTCTTCAGGTCCGTTTCAAGATTAGACGCAATCTTGAACAGACTGGATACTCCCGGATCGGGCGGTGTCGCGCCGTTGCCGAGGCGGATGGCCGAGGGCTCATCAATGGCCACCATCACGATATCGACAACCGGTGGCATCTGGTGGAAGGTTGTGTAATGGCGGAATCGCGCGAGTCATACTCGTACTGTGACGCCAGCGACTCCGGCGCGGAAATCCTGCGAAGGCTGGAGGAACTGCATGAGCCGGTAGCGATTGCGCTGAGGCGAGGCGGCGGGCAGCCTATCCAGAAAGGCGGGGCTCGAGAGGTCCGGGCCGTGGTGGGGATGAACGTGGCCTTGTTCGCTTCCGTCCTGCGTACGCCGTTTTGGTAATAGGCGTAGCACGTATTTAGAGTGGCTGCTCCAGCTGACTGGAGCACCGCGAAAGGACTCTATCTTTGCTTTGGAATTACGTCAGATAGTGGAGATCTGGCTCGTGATTCCGAAGATCACCAGCATGATTCCGGACAATACCACGCCGACAGCTTCGGTGTTTTCACCAGAATAAGGAACGTAGTCGCCGCACTGTTATTATCGCGCTTCGGTGGCATCGGCCACGCTTAAAGACAAGCCCAGTATCGCATTCTACTTTATGCAAACTTCAGGGTTTTACGCCGTTTGCCACGTGAGACGACGTTACTTCAGGCAACTTTGGATCGTTGGAATAGATGCGCACATAGTCGACCAAAAGGCGTGCCGGGAAGACGGTGGTGTCATCCACTACATTCTTGTTCCATCCCCCTACCGAGCAGTTCAAAATGGTGTCCATGGCAGTGGCTGTAATATCCACCTTCTTATCTTTGAAGGTTTCGCCTTGTTTCAGCGTAAACACTTCCACTCCATCGACGTACCAGACTATTTTGTCCGGCTGCCACCACATCCCGAAGACATGAAAGTCAGCGGAGAAGTCCGGGCCGTCATGCTCTTTTCCCAATCCGAATCCTTTTGTCAACGCGACATCATCGACCGGATGATAGGTCAACCACTGGGTTTTCGGCTTATTTCCTAACCATTCAAAAATATCGATCTCCGGGTACGTGCCGCCCTTATTCATCCAAAAAGCAGGCCATACGCCTTTCGCTTTCTCTGGCATTTTCATACGGGCTTCCCAGTAACCGAAACTCCAGGATTTCTGAGACACGATAAAACCCGAGCGATAAGGTCTTTTGCCGGGAAGCCCCCTCGTTGCCAGCAAGTTTAAAAAGCCGTCTGCGACTACTACGTTTTCCTTAACCAGAGAATTCTTACTGTAGCCACCCCCAATATGATTAGTGGCAATGACCTTCCAATTTCCAAGATTGATTGATTGGCCATCAAAATCATCTGCGAAAACCAGTTTATAGGATGCATCCAAGGGAGCGGGCTTTAGTTGCTCGGCCCCTTCCGCCCGGTACCAAAAGAGGGAGTAACAAAACAGAAGGATAATAGACCTTTTCATTTCGCGATAATATCCGTGGATAGTTATTGGAGCAATTGCTCAACTATCGGACACGTCCGACCTGATGTGGGTTGTGGATCAATTCGCTGCGCCAACCTGTGGACCCACTGGCACATCGGTGTCCCTAAGCCACGATCAAGAGCGAGCAGGTCATCGCCTTCGTCGACCAGTTGCGCCGCGAAGTCGGCGGGCCGATGCTCATCATCTGGGACGGTCTGCGCGCGCACTGAAGCAAAATCGTCAAAGCCCACCTCCGCGCCTTCTGGGTCCAAACCCAGCTTGATCCAGGACGCGGCACCCTGCTCTCAATAAGATGCATAACGGAGCATATTTCAGCTACTTCATAATGATATTGCATGTAATACAATTTATCATTTTGATAAAACAGGGAATGTTTATAGTTTCATATTCACGTAAACATATTTCGCTTACGTGCGGATGGTCCTTTTCACCCGTCGATAATGTATGTACATGATGCTCTCGCTTCTTCAGGCCCAAAGATGGTACATGCGTTTTGCTGTTGCATGGTGCATTATATGGAGCTTTTTGCCTGTGCATATGTTGCGTTTGCTGGCCAATCCTTCAGGCGGCACGGTGGCGGGGGCCGCAACAACGAAGATCCAAACAACCCCGACAACCTCGTACTCAAACCTGACAACAAATCCGAAAAC
>JBGGNE010000441.1:0-6322 GCA_041287705.1 Methylacidiphilales bacterium
CCGTATTTCGTAAAGCTCCAGGGGTTCGCCGGCTGTTGACAGAGCTAATTTATGTTCCCAACGGGTGCAAAACATACACGGACAGTTTCGGACTCCTGAGATTTTGAAAGGCGCTGATTTTGTCGCGCGCATAAATAAAAGCATCAACCGGCTATCTAACGAGGATAGCGGTTTGATGCTTTTATTTACTTTATATTGGCGTTGGTTAAGTGGTTTTAATCCAGGCTGTAAACATCCAGCACCTTGTGGCTGGTGCTATCCACACGAATGATGCTGCCATCCAGAGCGAAGAGAGTAGTTTTCTCTGGCTGAGCCGGCAGTCCTAACTCATCCGCTGTGACTATAGTGCCGTATGAATAGTAGGTTTCGGGGAAAGTTTCGCCCACGATGACTTTCTCACGCCACGTGGAAGGGAAACGCTCATCGTACGTAGTTGTACGCACGAAGCCCTTCGGCAATTTGGCCTTATTCTTCTTTACATAGGTGCGGATCGTATCGCGGTCGGCGGTGGAGATTTCCTTTGTGGTAGTTGTTGTGGTTGTTCCAGATGCATCAGTACGTGTTACCTCAGTAGTACGGGTTTCGGCGTGAACAGGTATGAATTGCGCGGCGGAAAGAGCAATTACAGCCGCGGATATTTTTATGATGTTTTTCATCCCAGCAATAACTGCTAAAATCATGCCAGCATTAATAACGATGCGTTGAATACATAACTGTACAGAGGGAATTTTTCAAGGTTTAACATACTAACGTTTGAGATATCTTAATCATCTTGTTTCTGGCGAAACGCATTCCCAACCTTGCATTACGCAATAAAATAGACGGCTACGCCTCGATTCGCACCGGCGGATTTCGGAAAAAACACTCGTAAACTCAGCCTAACCTCTGAAGGGGTTCATGAATCTCAGCTTGAAAGGAGAGTTCATGCAGGCGTGCACAGTTAGGTCTGCTCGCGAAAGTGATTGCAATCTGAGCAGTAAGGAGCAAGTGTAGTACAATGGAGAATGAGGCGACTCAAAGAGATGGCGCAGAGACATTTCAGCCGTTATGGCGGCGCAAGGTGCAGGCGCTGACACGCAATGTGACAAAGGTGCCTTTTGTCGAGCTTCTTGGTGGTCGGGTTCAGGGGGTGGTTTCAAGCGGGTCCGACATTAATCGCGTGTATGTGTCCTGGATTGAAGCCGGCTCTCTCAACTACTACTGCAGTACCAACAATAATCGTCCATGCGGAGGTCTTCGCGGCTCACCTTGCAAGCATCTTGATACGCTGCTGCAGGAGGCGGTGCTTCAGTATGATTTGCCGCAGGTCGCCACCTATCTGAAACTGCGGGGCGATCCGACAGGTTATACTGCGAAAACCCTGAGTGCGGCAATCTCGGGAAGCGAAGAAAAGGAAGCGGCAGGTGCCGTCTTCAGCCGCTTTCTGGCGTATCTGCGCCTCTGTGAGCAGGCACCGCCCGCAGAGGTGATGGCCGAGGATGCATGGTTTGTCTAACGCTGAATCTTCGAACAACACAAGATGCAGACTTCAGCATTGCTTTCCCATCCCGCGGGCGTGACCGAGGCATTGGCGTTGATTCATGGCTTTGACGGCTGCCTCGCCAGTGGATTGGGGCGGCTGAGCGGCGACGACAAGCACGCTCTTGACCAGTTCCTGCTGGCTCTTGAGTCATCGCCTTTTGCGCAGCCGCTGCGGGAAGCGCGCGCTCAGATTGAGGGACATGAGGTTAAGCCCGCTGGAGCATTTGCGCTGGCGGCAGGGCGAGCCGCGTTGCAGGGAGCGCTGTACGATGCCCTGGCGGCAAGGCTCACAGAGGCGTTGCAATTCCCCGTCACGCACACACAGGGTACCGATACTGGGCCTAACTTCAGGGCACCTGTGGCGGCAGAGGCGGCGGTGTTGCAGGCTGCACAGCAGTGGTTGCTGGAACTGGCAATGCACGGCTGGCGGAACCTGGGCGAGGCGGAAGTGGCGCCGTTTGCACTGACGGTAACGCGCCTTCTGGAAAGCGCAAACTTGCAGCGTGCGCATCTGGTTCTGGATGGATTTTGGCGGGAGCTATGCGTACAGGTGCCACTGTCTCAGCAGCGGCCGGTCCCGCTAACACGCTGGGCCGATCTGTGGATGCGCAGTCTGTTGCTGACTCGCCTTCTGCCTCCCGGCGGGACGAGCAGCTCGGGGGAGGACGTAACAGGCGAGCTGACATTGCTGGGAGCGGAGGTGCGCAGCCACGCCGGGTATGCGCGTTTTTCGCTGACCGGGTTGTTGTCCCACAAGGACCAGGACAAAGCCGAGCCATGTCTCGTGCGGGTCGAATGGCAGGCATACAAGGTCGATTTGATCGATGGCAGCGAGATCTGCCGAATCTTCGCCCCGTCAGTTGATCCATTCCTGGCCGCACTGGCTGATGGGCGCCTCCTGGAGGTGACGGGCAAGCTCGATTCTGATGGACGCTTGCGTCCCCTGTCGGCAAAAGTGGCGAGCAAGGCAAACCCTGTTGCCTCATTGCGATCCTGGTTGAGACTGGCCGAGCCGCTGGCACCAGTTGAGCCGTTTGACCGGCATCCGTTGCACCTCCGCTACCCGGTTCTTGTGGAGGGGCCTGTAGGAACCGATCTGCAACTTAACCGGAGCGAAATCGCGAATGAAGGAGGAGCCGGAGAAGGTGAAGACCTGTACGTCGAGGTTGGGGGGCACCGGTTTCCGCTGACATTCTTATATCATCCCCTGTGGTCGGAGCTGAATCCGCGAGCCGTTGCAACCTCAGTCTCGCTCATCGGATTCTGGCGGTTCGAGCGTGCGGGCTGGTGCATTCAGCCTCTGTGCGTTTATGCCAAACCGCTGGCCGCGCTAGCACCCAAAAGTGCTGCGGACCGCAAGGCTGAGGGGAACCTGCCCCATCGCTGGCTCAGCACGGCGTGCCGGGCCGCGGAACAATTGCGCTCCAGCAAGTCAACAACCCTGGAAACCCTGCGCGAACGCGCGAGCAAAATGCTGCGAGCATGAGTATGAGTGCCACACCTTCTGAACCGATGCAAGGACGTCACCGACAGGTGCTCTACTGGCGCCTGCTGGGTGCTGTGTTTAACCTGCAGGAGTTAGCGCCAGGAATGGAGGGGATGGCCCGCGAACTGACGGATCGCCTGAATCTTCCTCCGTCCTTGCTCGAAGGGAAAACAAGCCTGGAAACACTGGTGCGCCGCCATCCGAAGCTCAAGCCAAAGCTCAGCCAGTTGCAGGCGCAATTCGCCCCTGACCAATCAGCGGAAGCGGAGACGGATGATGATGAGGAAGAGAAAGACGCCGGAGAAGTTCAGGAAGAGCCCAAAGAGCCTAGCCCCGCGCTGGAGCCGATGACACTCGAGCACACCCTGCTCTACAGCAAGATCTTGCTTAACGTCTTCGGCACAAACCCGGATGCCCAGGCGGTGACAGCCCAGCAATATCGGCAGTGGCAGGAGGACCTGGGCGTTTTCGCGCAAATGTTCGGGATGGATCCTGCCGAAATGGGCGGCAATGCAAGTCCTCTCCTCATCAGCGCCGGAGGGCCGGGAGGTGGCCCGGGAGGAAACCGCTCACTCATTGATGATGCGCAACTGCGTGAGGAACTGCGCGCCATGGAGAGCGATCTCATCAAGCGGATGGACCTGCGCGAAGCCCTGAAGGATGACGAGCTGGCCGCCAGGATTCCGGCGACCCTTCCTATTATCGAGCAGCTCATGCACGATAAGTCGAATCTTTCGGGCACGGCGCTGGCGAACGCGAAGAAGATCATGCGCAGCTACATCGATCAGCTGGCCGAAGTCCTGCGCAAGGAAGTGATGCAGTCCCAGAAGGGCCCGCCGGATCGCTCGGTGCCGCCCAAGCGCGTCTTTCGCAATCTCGATCTCAAGCGCACCATCTGGAAGAACCTGCCGAATTATGATCCAGAGAGCGAACTGCTGTACGTCGATCGTCTTTTTTACAAGCAGCGCTCGCGCAAGGAACTGATGAAGTATTTCGTCGTTGTCGTGGACCAGTCGGGGTCCATGCTCGACGCCATGACCCAGTGCGCGATTCTGGCCTCGATCTTCGCGAGCCTGCCCAACATCGACGTAAGCCTCATCGCGTATGACACAGCGGTGGTGGACCTGACCGACTGGGCGCAAGATCCCTTCGAGGCGCTTATGCGCACCAACCTTGGCGGCGGCAATGATGGTCCGCTGGCGATGGAGCATGCACGAGAGAAAATCCAGGACCCGCAACGCACCACCATGGTGTGGATTTCCGATTTCTACGAGCGCCGTGAACTGATGCCGATGATTCGGGAAGTAATCGCGCAGGGCGTTTACTTTATCCCGGTCGGCTCCGTCAGTGGCACTGGCTACTTCAGTGTCGACGACTGGTTTCGCAAGGAGTTCAAACAAATCGGCCGGCCCGTCTTTACTGGCAATATCAAAAAACTCATCTCCGAACTTAAAACTCAGCTCACCTGACAGCCATGCCCTCCATTCCCTCCAATAAAAAGCCAGAAGCTGACCGCACCATGCTGCGCCCCCCGGCGGAAGCCAAGTATGCCGAGGAACTGGCGTACCTGCTTTCGATCGACAAACATCCCAAGCCGTTTACATGGAAGCTGTCGCCCCGCGTGGTGCGACTCTTCATTTTAGGCAGCCAGCCCGGCGACAAGCTGGACCGGCCGATCGTGCAAAAGTTCTTTGGTGACAGCGGCACCGTGGAGCGGGCCATCGTTACCCTGGCCAGCGACCGCGGCCTCCTTCTCATTGGCGATCCCGGCACCGGCAAAAGCTGGCTGGCGGAACTTCTGGCGGCTGCCATTTGCGGGGATAGCACCAAGGTGGTGCAAGGCACCGCCGGCACTGTGGAGGACCACATCAAGTATTCCTGGAATGTCGCCATGGTTATTGCCAAAGGGCAGTCGCACCAAAGCCTCATCCCCAGCCCGCTGATGACATCGATGAAAGCTGGTACGCTTGGCCGGTTTGAGGAGCTTACGCGCTGCAGCAGCGATGTGCAGGACGCCCTGATCTCCATGCTCTCGGAAAAGTACATCGCTATTCCGGAACTGGATCAGGATAACATCGTCTTCGCAGAGCCGGGGTTTAACGTCATCGCCACGGCAAACGCGCGTGACCGCGGCGTTAACGATCTCTCCAGTGCCCTTAAGCGTCGTTTCAATTTTGTGCAGATCCCCATCGTAAAAAACCAGAAGACCGAGCGCGAGATTGTGACGTTCCGCACTCAGGAGCTGCTGGCCCGCAATGCCTTCTCGATCGATACGCCGCCGGCGCTGCTTGACATTCTTCTCCAAACCTTCGCCGATCTCCGCGAGACCTCCGCAGCCGAAACCAGCGAAGAGGGTCGCCTGGAAAGCGCTCTCTCCACGGCTGAGCAGATCAGCGTCCTCGAAGATGCCATCCTCTACGGCCACTTTTTCGGGGACACGCAACTGCGTCCCGACGTACTTGCCCGCAGCCTGGTCGGCTCACTTGTGCGCCGCATGCCGGAGGACATTTCAATTCTGAGCAAATTCTGGCATGCAGTGGTGGCCAAACGCGCCAGGGAGCACGGCGGGGAGTGGAAAGACTTTGAATCAGGCGGCGTCCAGGCGCTGGGCCTCGGGGCAAAGGAAAAGGAAGCTGCCGCCGGGAAAAAAACCAAGTAATCGATTAATGCCCACGCCGCCTCCATTACCGTCGCTCTTTGAGCCATTGCGGGCTCAGTTCCTGCAACTGGCGCAGGAATTTTCGACAGATGCCCGGCCGCTGTCCGAAATGCTGGGCGGCATTGTCGCAGACGTCGAACGAGCGTGCGCCGAGCCGCTGGAGATGTTCCCGGTGAAGCATCACTCGCCGGCGGCGGCGGTGCATTTGCTGCGACGCCTGCGCGAGCGCCCACCCAAAGTCATCTTTATGGAGGGCTGCGAAGACATGCAGGCAGAATTCGCCAAGCTTGGCGACTGCCGGCTGCCCGTCGCGATACAGGCCTTTGCGGCGAAGGTCGATTACAGCAACCTGCCGCCCGTCGAGGGTCGCCGCGAGCCGTCGGCGCCGCTCAGCCTCGTCATGCCCCTCACGGAGTTCTCGGCGGAATTCCAGGCCATTGCCTACGCGCACGCCACGGGAACCGAGCTCCGCATGGTCGATCGCACGGCCGACCACGTCTTTCAGTGGACGCGCGACCCGGAGTACATTGCCCCGGAGGAACCGGATGCTCCCAATGAGCCGGCCGGCGATGAAGCCAAAATGCACGGCGGTGCGGTGGGCGTGCAACTCGGCGAACTGCGGCCTACGTTTCCACGCTTTGTCGAGGTGATGCTGC
>JBGGNE010000442.1:0-22738 GCA_041287705.1 Methylacidiphilales bacterium
TATGAGGAACTTTTTTAACGCAACGTTCGCTACGGCGCGACGACCGCGACGCGGGAGGGGAATAGACAGGAAAGCAGGAAACGGAGGAAGAAGATCAGGCTTTCTTAACCACAAAGACTCCAGGACACCAGGTTTCTAACACGGATTTTTCCAACTTCCTGTTAGGGGTTGATCTTCAAGCGCACCACTTCTAATCACACCCGGGAGGAAGAGAAATGTGGAAAAGGGGATGCAATTGCGGCAATCACGTTCTATTCTTACGCTAAATCGAGACAATTGACGCCTACAGGATGCTGACATCGCAACTTAGACTCTGCCTGACTATTGCGGCCCTGCTTATGCTGGCCTGGCTGCTGCATCCCCCGTCTTCCAGCCAATCGAGTACTGATGACGGCGCGGTTGAAATCCATTACCTGGGTTCGTCAGGACCTCTCAGTGGTGCGATGGAGGATGCCGTGCGCCTCTTTGAGGAAGAAAGTGCGCGTGCGCATCTGGCGGATCCTTCAAAGCCAGTCTATCGGGTCACCATCAGCACCAATACGTCCAAGGATCTCACCGCCGACCCCACCCGCTTTATCATCAGCGTGGCAGGTGGTATGCCACCCGATGTGCTCATATTCGATCGCTTCGCCGTCGCGGAATGGTCCTCACGAGGCGTTTTTCAGCCGTTAGATGAGTATATCAAGCGGGATATTGCTGCCGGCCGACCCGACGCGATACGGGCAGAAGATTATTTTGCCCCGGCATGGAATGAAGTCTCTGAAGGTCCCGGCGGAGTCTTCGGTATACCCATCGATATCGATACCCGTGCGCTCTATTACAACAAGGATCTGCTGGTGCGTGCCGGCTATGTTGATGAGAAAGGTCAGGCCCGTCCTCCGCGCACGTGGGAAGAACTGGAGGAAATGGCCGTTAAACTGACAGAGCGCGATAATTTTGGCCGGATCACGCGCCTCGGGTTTGCGCCCAACTTTGGCAACTCCTGGCTCTACCTCTACGCCTGGATGAACGGCGGCGAGATGATGAGTGCCGACCGTACGCGAGTGACGATGAACGACCCGCGCGTCGTGGGCGCCCTGGAGTACATTACGCGCATTTACGATAAGCTGGGAGGTGCTCAGGCCGTGTATGGATTTCAGAATTCCTTCCAGAGCGGGGCACTGGATCCGTTTATTACCAGCCAGGTGGTGATGAAGATCGCTACTTCCTCGGAGATCTCCTCGTCTTTCGCGCAGTATGGTCGCAACCTGAACTATGGTGTCGCACCGGCTCCGCTGCCGGCTTCCGAGATTGCGCGTGGCGCTCCCAATGTCAGCTGGATGGGTGGCTTTTGCTATGCTATTCCCGCCACGGCAAAGAATAAGGATGCCGCCTGGGAACTCGTACGCTTTCTGGCCAGCGACTCTACGCGGCGTATTGTGGCGGAAAGCGAGCGCCTGACCATGGAGAGCCAGGGTCGCGTCTACGTGCCTGTGCAGGTATCGAAGAAAGGCCTGAATGAGGAGCGCTTTCAGCAATACGTTTTCAGTCGCCCGGAAGTGGATTCCAGGCTGAAGGATGCCGTCCGCGCTTTCAACGGACTGATCGAGTCCGCGCGCTACCGCCCGGTGACTCCCGTCGGCCAGCTTCTGTGGAACGAGCATGTAGCCGCCACGGAGAACGCCATATTCAAGCGAATGTCGCCCCGTGAAGCGCTGGAAGCAAGCACCCGGAATGTACAGGCGCGCCTGGACAAGATTCTTCATCCCAAGCCCGGCCCCATCATCAACTGGAACTGGTTTTTCGTAGGCTACGCTCTTCTTATTATTGCCCTGACAACCGCCATCTACCTCTGGGATGCAAGAAAGGGCGGAGCAGCAGGCGGCACGGAGCAGCGTGCTTCCTGGCTGGGCGGCTGGGTCTCAGCTTCACCCTGGATTCTGGGCTTTATCATCTTTACGGCGGGGCCTATGCTCTTTTCACTCATCATCAGCTTTTGCCGTTATGATGCTATTAACGAAGCGGTATTCATTGGCCCCGATAATTACATAAGGATGTTTACCGCCGATTCTCTCTTTGGAAGATCGATCGGCAATACGCTTTTTATGGTTATCGGCGTAATACTGGGAAATGCTCTCAGCCTTGCCATGGCAGTTTTGCTGACGATGAAAGTGCGTGGTATAGCGGTATGGAGAACCTTTTTCTACATTCCTTCCATAGTGCCTATGGTGGCAAGCAGCATTCTCTGGATATGGATTCTGGATCCAAACACCGGCCTGATCAACGGCCTATTGGCCTTACTGGGGATTCACGGACCGAGCTGGCTGCAGGATCCGAATACGAGCAAGATATCCCTTATACTGATGGGGCTGTGGACTGCCGGCGGTGGAATCATGATCTGGATCGCCGGACTTAAAGGCATCAGCGAAAGCTACTACGAAGCCGCGATGCTTGATGGAGCCAGTACGTGGCAGCAGTTCAGGCATATCACAGTTCCATTACTGTCTCCCTACATCTTCTTCAATCTGGTCATTGGTATTATTGCTACGCTCCAGATATTTACGCAGGCCTTTGTTATGACGCAGGGTGGCCCTGCAAACTCAACTCTGTTTTATGTCTATCATCTCTTTAACAACGCCTTTCGCTACCTGGACATGGGATATGCGGCTGCCATGGCCTGGGTTTTGTTTATCGTAGTATTATTGCTTACTTTGCTCCAAATGAAACTCTCCGAGCGGTGGGTTCACTACGAGGGGGATTAACACAGAATGCCATACCTCTTCCTCCATCGCTATGTGCGACCGATTCTGATCTACGGAGTACTCTCCCTGGGTTCGCTCGTATTTGCCATGCCACTGCTCTGGATGGCGGCCACATCAGTCAAAACCGGCCGTGAGATCGTGGAGTCACCCACCAGTTTCTGGCCCACGCAGCCAGTACCGCGCAGCGCCTCCCCTTATCTGGAACCCCGCGAATTCCCCGGCGTCTCAGCAGACCGGCAGACGCTGCTGCCAGCTATCAAACAGCGGCTAAAGGAGCTGGGTTTTACCGGCCCGGCTGATTTCCCCGCTGACACGGTTCTGGATATCGCTGCAGCAGGTGTGTTGCAGCGGCTGGATTATATTTTGCCGAGGGATACCTGGTCACTGTCACCTGAGGAAAGAGAACGTGCTGTCGTCTCTAAAGTCTCGCTGGAAATAGCTGCATCCGCACTCGGCAGGGCAGAACGGACGCTGTGCCTCGGATCCCTCATGATCAGCTCCATGGACGTGGACAAGGAAGAGCTCGTCACCGTAAAGGATGTTGCCTCGCGCTGGAATACCGAGCCAGCTGCTCCTGGCAATGTTCTGCAGCTAAAGAACGTAGTTAAAAACGAAAAGCAGTGCGGCCTGATTTCTTATCAATTTGCGCCGGAGAGCCATACGCTTCGCCTTTCTCAGACTTTCGCTGCAAAATTCAGCATCGACAGGCTGTATCGTATCCAGCTTACGCTTCTTCCCGATGATAGCTGGAACACGCTGGATATTTACGTGGAAAAGCTTGGGGTATTGTATAAATCTTCCTATGGCACAACCCTGGGAGGAAACACCAACTGGACAACGCTGACCTGGCAGGAAGAGGGCAAAGACTCTAAGAAAAGCGCGGTGAAGATATGGACGGATCTCAAGGAGGTCGATCGAAAGTCTTCCTATGAATCTGATCCACATAAGATAAAGATCACGCTGGCTATTCAGCGCTCCGGCATTACCTCCGCATGGTGGAACAAGATCAGTCGCAACTACGAAATGGCGTTTCGCTATATTCCATTCTGGCGCTACCTGGCGACTACGGTTTTTCTGGTAATGATCACCGTCGTGGCGACAACATTCAGCTGTTCACTGGTGGCCTACAGCTTTGCGCGTTTGCAGTGGCCGGGACGTGATCTCTGCTTTATTCTCATGCTGGCGACCATGATGATACCTTCGCAGGTAACGATGATTCCGCAGTTCCTTATTATCCGGGAGCTGGGCTGGTATAACTCGTTGCTGCCTCTATGGGTGCCGCATCTGTTTGGTAATGCCTTCTTTATCTTCCTTATGGTGCAGTTTATGAAAGGTATCCCTAAAGATCTTGAGGATGCTGCAAAAATTGATGGATGCGGATTCTTTCGTATCTATCTTCATATCATGCTGCCTTTGGTGCGGCCAACTATGGTGACGGTCGGCGTACTTACTTTTGTCGCTACATGGAATGACTTCATGGGGCCCTTGATCTATGTAAACGATCAGCAGCTCTACCCGCTCTCCTTTGGACTTTATGCGTTTACGGTACAGGCGGGCGCAGATGTGGGACTCAACACCTCCATGTCCATGGCGGCATCGCTGTTGATGACGCTTCCGCTTATCTTTCTCTTCCTTTTTGCCCAAAGATACTTTGTGCAGGGTGTTGCTTTGTCGGGAATGAAGTAGTTAAGTAGGGTCGCGCTGCCCCGTATCCGCAGAAAGTTTCTCACATGTTCCCCCAACATCATCTACCCCAACTCATACCCAACCGCATTCAGTCCCTGACAGGCCGTCTGCAAAACGCCATCTGGCAGAACTTGCAGCAGCTTACAGTGGAAGCCACCGCCGCAGATCCCCGGCAACGCACGATCGAGGAAGCTTCCCAACTGCCACGCGAGGAAATGGCCGCTGGCACATCCTGGGGTAAACTCTTTGATCAGAGATGGTTTAGGGTGGTTATTCCCGCAACTGAAGGGGATGTCTGGCTGAACTGGCGAGATCAGGGCGAAGCCACCGTATACGTCGATGGCTTCCCCCACTTCGGTTTTGATGTGGCGCATCGACATTGCCGCATCACCGGTAATGTTGGCGAAGTCTGGGTGGAATCGCACTGCATCCAAAGTGCAATCTGGCATCCTGAAGCTACCGGACTTAAGGCTGGAAGCCTGCATGAAGGCGCGTTTCTTTGCCGTCGAAATGATGCAGCCTGGGAGGCTTATCATGACATAAAGTGCCTTTTCGATCTGGCGATGGACATGCGTGTACGGGAAAATCCCGGCGCTCCGCGTGAGCTTACGCGCTTTGGCCTTCAGCCCGCCCTGGCCAGCGTTTCTCCACTTTACCGCCGCCTGCTGCGCCTGATGGATGAAGCCGCCGACGCCCTGGATCTCTACGGGCTGGAAGCTTTCAGAGAGAAAATGCGCCTTGCTTATGAGGAAGTGCGCATGTCTAAAGTCTTTACCAACGCAGTTCTCACCGGCCACGCCCATATAGATCTGGTATGGATCTGGCCCGAACGGATTGGCGAAGCGAAAGCAATGCACACGTTCGCCTCCATGAACCACCTGCTGGAGGAGTACCCGGAATTCCGGTTCACCTACAGCCAGCCCGCTTCCTACGAGGCCATTCGGCGACGCAGTCCCCGGCTCTATAAGCAGGTAACGGAACGCATGGCAACGGGACAGTGGCAGGCAACGGGCGCCATGTATGTCGAATCCGACACCATGATGGCCTGTGGCGAAGCGCTGACACGCAGCTTCATCCTGGGGCAAAAAGGTTTTATAGAGATGAATGGCGCGCCGTCCCGCCTGACGTGGCTGCCGGATGTCTTTGGCTATTCCGTATGTCTGCCTCAGATCATGAAGCAGATGGGTGTGGAGTACTTTTTCACAACCAAAATGACGTGGAACGCAATCAACCGCATTCCATTCAGCAGCTTCGTATGGCGCGGCAACGATGGCTCGGAAATTCTTTCCCATGTCACCCAGGATGGCGGCTATAATTCTCAGCTGCAGCTGGCGGAAATCAAATCGACCATGAACGGCCATCAGCAGGCCGATATCCACCCGGAATACCTGCTGCCCACCGGCTTTGGCGATGGCGGCGGCGGCACCACCGCGGAAATGTGCGAGCGCGCTCGCCGCCTGGATTCGCTGCCCGGCCTGCCTGGCATGAAGTGGGATCAGCCCGAAGCATTTTTTGATCGCCTAGCACCGCTGCGGGCCAGACTCCCCGTTCATCAGGGCGAGTTTTATCTGGAGTATCATCGTGGCACCTTCACAACGCACGGCAATCTGAAGGAGACCTTTCGGGCACTGGAGCGCTCCCTGCAGGTGGCCGAAGCGGTAGCAAGTGTGACCGGCCAGCGATGGGATACGGAGGCGGCGTGGAAACGCCTGGTCTTTGCCCAGTTCCACGACTACATTCCCGGCACATCGGTCTGGGACGTCTATCTGGAAGGCCTTCCGGAACTCCAGCGTCACGCCGCTCAGCAGCAACAGAAAGCGCTTGAAGCACTAAGCATGGGGGTTACGAGCGAGGACGATGGCCAGTCCGTGCCGTGCCTTTTCAATCCACATGCCATTTCCGTCGATCGCATGGTAGTGCATCCGCAAACCGGCAAGCGCGTGTGTGTGTGCCTGCCGCCACTCAGTGGTGTACCGTTTAACGAGGCCGTTCTTCCTTCCAGCCATTTCCCGCCAGTACGCATAGAAGGCCTTGGAGTTGGCAGTGGTGAGACTTATCTCCGCCTGAACAACTCGGGATGGATTGAGGAACTCATGCTGGGCGGCCGCTCTGTTGATCTTGCTGGCAGCTTTGGGCAGCTCGTGCTGTATCCTGATCGCCCTGCCGATTTCGATGCCTGGGATATTGATCGTCCGACGCTTTCGCTCGGCAGTGTGTGCGATGCGCAGCCAAAGATAGAGCCATTCCATGAGGGCGATGACATTGCGGGATTCCGCGTCACTCGCCAGATTGGTCTGAACAGCACCGCCACCGTGGTCTTCTCACTAGAGCGCGTAACGGACTTCCTGGACATAACCGTAGAACTGGACTGGCAGGAACCTGAGCACCTGCTCAAAATGCGCTTCCCCACGCGATACGCCGCGGTCAACGCCCGTTTCGGCAGCCCCTTCGGCAGCGTGCTGCGTTCGCAGATCCCCAATTCCACGGTATCCGATGCGATGTGGGAAGTTCCCTTCAGCCGCTATCTCGCCGTGTTTGATGAAGGCGAACGAGACGGAATCTTTCTGGTGACGGAGTGCAAATACGGTGCTTACGTCAAGAGTGGAGAGATCGGCCTCAGCCTTGTACGCAGCCCTCTGGTAACCGGCTTTGAAATGCACAGCGGTGCCTGGCCTCCTCACCTGAGCCGACTGGATGTCCCATCGCGCCACAGTGACATCGGCAAACACCGCATCCGCCTTGCAATCGGCAGGTACGACATCACCAGCACGCAACCCGCCGAAGTTGCCGAGACTCATTTCACCGATCCTGTTCTCTACAGGGGCGCAGCAATTCCGTCTCCGCTCAAGCTGCTGACCGGATGCAAAACTCTTGTTCCTGCCTGGGCCAAACCCGCCGGCTCGGACGAATGGATCCTGCGCCTGCACGAGACTGCCGGCTTCCGTGGCACTGCCCGGATTGAACCCGCAAAGGGCTGGCAGATTTCCCAGACTGATCTGGCGGAGCAAAGCGATCAGCCGCTTGCCGGCGGTGCCTTCGCTTTTACTCCGTACCAGATCGTCAGCCTGCGCTTCCGCAAAGGCTGAGACGAACTCTGCAACTTGGTCTCAGACAGTTGCCTTCATCAAAGTCTCCTCCCGGAATATAGGAAGTAAAGAACCCCGGAGCAAGCTCCGGGGCATTGGAGAGTGGGGCAGCTCGAAGGGTCGATCTGCCAACATATGGAAGGCAGACGAAGCAAGCTTCGCGGTATTAAACCGGTAGTGTGCAAATAAAACGAATGCGCTCCTTCATTCCGCCTTGCTCTCAAAATGGTCTAAATCTTTAGTAAACCAGGTCCCTGAAATTGTGCACCCGATGGAAAGTGATGAGATTGCCGTTGTGGGCGCTCATCGCCCGCTGATCTCCGGAGCGGCTCAGAACGAGCAGGTCATTGTGGTCGAAACACATGCTGGCATAGTGACGAGCTTCTTTCTGAGTGCTGCCCGCGCAGACCAGACCGGCAAAGCACCAGTCCACCATATTGCGGGAGAAGTGCAGTTGCAGCCGCTGGCGCTCGTTATTGAGAAGATTATAGCGGTCGGCAGGCATCCTTTCAGGGCGGATCATGCTGTCGGTGGCTTGCGTGGAGAGCAGCCAATAAAGCTGCGTCTCCGGATCCTGCAGAATATGGAACTTCATTTGGCCGCCCGGACAGGGGATATAAAGCAAAGTACGTCCTGAAGGCGCGGTCTGCAGGGAGACTGTTATGGAGCCTGTGCCCGGAATATCGCCTTGCTCCGTCGCTTTGGCCAGACAGGCGTAACCGGTGCCGCCAGTGTGAGCGCGCATCCAGAGATGGAAGGTGCGGCCGGTCGAGTCATGCCAGAGATGTTGGGGATCGGTGATCTGGACTACATTGGTTTCGAGCCAGCCCATGGCGCTGCACTCTCTCCCGGGTGCGACGGAGATCCCGCGCACCGGATCAGCCGCATAAAAGGGGACACCAAAGTAGTTGAGCTCTGCTTCATTATTATCGCCAAGAGCCTGGTAGAAGCCCAGTTCGGTGGAAAAAGTCCAGCTTTCGGGATTGGTAAGATCGGCATCCGTCCGGGCTCGCATCAGCACTGGAGCGAAGTCGCGTACCGGCCAGCCATGCGTAACCTTACGGGTGCGTCGCTCCATGACGAGATAAACACAGCCATTGGCGTAATGCACGTTAGCCGGTGCCTGATGCCAGGTTTGCCCCTGAGTAAGTGCCACAGGGCGTGACCAGGTTTCGCCGTCATCATCCGAACGAATAATCTGGAGATCCCCGGCATGGCCAAGCACGTAGACGGCAGGTCCCGCCGTGAAGGGTCGCGCGTGCATGAAGGGGAAATCCGCACGATGCGTCCAGCTTCGACCGCCGTCATCGGATGTGCTGACCCGGCCCTGCCAGGACCAGCCCATTTCACCACGCTCCATTTTATTGCCGGCCAGAGCACCGGCTCCAGGACCCCCCAGATCCATGGTTGCGACAATTCTGCTTCCACGGCCTGTCTCATGGCGTGCAATACCAGGACTGTATGCAAAGACCTGCGTTGGATCCGGCGACTCGTACACGGCGGTGAATGCATCTGCCAGCGGGCGGATATGGCGGGGTGCGGTCACAGCGAAAGCTCCGCTTCCAATTCCACAATGGAAGCCTGCAGATCACGTACGATAATCAGATCTTCCTCGGTGAAGTCAGGGTTACCCAGGCGACAGTGGGAGGAAGAAATCAGCCCCGAAAACACCAGTGCGTGCTTGGCACAGGCGGGATACTTGTGTCGAACTACGGCATCGGCAATACTGAGAAAACGCTGCAGGCGGACTGCTGTCTCGGGTTGTGTTCGGTAATTTCGGCAGAGCCATGAGTAGAGTGCAGGCATGACATTGGCCCCGATCCCGCTGTAGCCGTCTGCCCCGGCAAGCAGGGATTCCAGCAGGGTCGCCGTGTTGGCATTAAACCACCGGAAACCGGTACCGCGCACTGCTCCCAATTTGGCGAGGATGGACTTCATCTCGCAGCAGGTATCCTTGTGAAAGACAAACCGACCCGT
The DNA here is from genome assembly GCA_041287705.1 of Methylacidiphilales bacterium. Classification (GTDB taxonomy): domain Bacteria; phylum Verrucomicrobiota; class Verrucomicrobiia; order Methylacidiphilales; family UBA1321; genus LW23. Next base: position 9,491 of record JBGGNE010000442.1, read on the forward strand.
CTGTGCCGCCCATTTCAGCATCTCAGCGCTCAGCAGGCGCTTGTAGGGCAGGGGACACTCGTAAAGACCCAGCGGTATGTCGCCCGTGGCCCGAATCAATTCCTCGGCACGTTGCTGCCAGACAGCGTCGGACTCATGCGCAGCTGCCAGTTGGTTAGAGATAACAACCACCCCGGCCACTCCCGTTTCAGCCATACGCCACACCATGGCGGCCTGTTCCGCAATGCTGCCGCCAAATGTACCGGTTGCCACAACGGGTACCCGGTCCGCTGCGCGACTTACTACATGCCGCGCCAGCTTAATGCGCTCATCGTTATCCAGATAATACATCTCGCTGGAGAGGCAGACCGCGAATAGTCCTGCCACGCGGGCATTGATGTACCAGTCGATCAGCCGATCCAGCGCAGGGTAATCAACTGCACCGGCCGGCGTAAACGGAGTCAGCATCACGGGCCAGACGCCGGGCGCTATCGTAGTCTTACTGATAACTTCAAGGTTGGCGGGTAGCTGCTGAGCAGTAGCATTCATGTCGGTGACATCGTAATTGTAATCTTCGAACTCGATAATACTTTTCCTCGATCGGGCCGGGATTGTTCATCGAACTGTTTAATCACCTGGACGCCACAACAGGGCTTGTCGCGCAATGCGGCTACCGGCGCGATCAAGTATTGCCCTCGGGAGCTTCCGGATTATTGGGATTACCGGGCCGTTGTGGCGGAGGCGGAGGAAGCGGTGGCGGACCTATATCGCCCGGACGTTTTCCCGGGGCATCGGGCCGCGGCGGCGGCGGAACCGAGGACTGACTAAAGGTCGGCATCGATTTCTCTTCGCCGGTCCAGACTTTCTTACTGCTCATATTGCGCAGGAAGGAACTACGATAACTTTGAGACTTTCTGCTGCGCTGGGATTCATAGCTTCCGTTCACTATTTCATTCAGAAGATCCTGTAACAGTGCCAGACCATCCTTGATCTGTTGATCCAGCTTGAATCCTTTTAGCCTTAATATAGTTGCATTCAGTTTAGCTTTCGCGGCTTCCAGATCCTGTCTGGCAATGTCTTTATAGACCTCATCTGAAACTTTTCCGGCCAATTGTGCGGAGATATACTGGACAACTTCCTCATTCAGCTTCACATCTTCGGGCTTTTGAACGGGTAGAACGCGTATGATCTGGCTGTAACGGCATGACTTCACTTCCGTAGCCGTAATCTCGTCCCAGACTATTTCGACCTCAAGTACGTCCTCCCCATCCAGTGTGGTAACAGGAACGCCCTTAATGCCGGGCAACGCGGGAACATCCACCTCCAGCACCAGAACCCGCTCTTCGTCGAATACCAGATCGCCCACAGCGATTTCGATGCGGCCATCGGGCAGGGTGATCTGTCGGTAGTCGCTGAGCTGCACAGCGTTATCGCAGAAAGTGAGGCGACGCACCCGCAGGCGCACGTTTTGGGCGGAGACAGATTGAAGTCCTTCCAGTTCCGCTTTCAGAATGCCGGGCAATTGTTCGGGGGCGTTGGCGTCGTAGAACTCCCCGTTGGATACTTTGGCGATTTCGCGCAGCAGCGCTTCGTTGTAGCCGTTGCCAAAGCCCAGGGAGGCCGTGTGAATGCGGTGCTTTTCCTGCCCGTTCGCTACGATCTGCCGGACCCGTTCCGGCTCAGTAATCCCCGCGTTCAAATGGCCGTCGCTTAAGAGCAGAATGCGACGCTTGTACCCGCCCGGAACAAAACGCAGTTCCTCGGCACCAAGCATCCAGCCTCCCGTGAGATTCGTGCTGCATCCTTCCCCGATACTGCGAATGATGGAAAGCAGACCGGCAGATGCCGCCCCTTTGACCAGGGGAATGCGCAGTTGCGCCTCTGTATCGAACGTGACGAGACCGAAGTAGTCATCCGGGCGAAGATTGCGCACAATCTGCTCGCAGCCCAGTTTGGCTTGAGTAAGTGGCTTCCCACCCATTGACCCGCTGCGATCCAGCACAACACAGAAGGCCAGTTTGGATCTCCCCGCAGCGGAAAGTGGAGAAAGATCCGCTCGCAGACGGATAGCGAGGTGAACGGGCTGCGGTTTGGCTGCGGCGATGCTCGAATAGTCCAACAGGCACTCGATTTTCATGCTCTGTGTATATTAAGCCAAAGCAGAGACATTGATAGGGTCCGCATCAAAAAATCTGCCTGCCGGGGGACAATCGGTCAGGAAAGGCGCTAAAAGTCAAAAACTGACATGATACGGTCAAGGTAAACCATTTGCATTGTGTATGGAAAGGGCATGATTGCAAGTAACTGCACAATAGGATATTCATAAGCCCTCATTCTCCCCATCGGTATCACTTCATCAGGTCATGATTAACAGAAACTATTTTCGGACAGACGATGGCAAAGACCGCACTTTTACGTTTGTCCTGGTAAGCTCCCTCTTCTTCCTGTGGGGCTTTTGCAATGGCATGATTGACGTGATGGATCGGCTGTTTCAGAAAGAACTGAACCTTTCGCTCTCACAGTCCGCCTGGGTTCAGTTTGCGCATTACCTGGGCTATTTTCTTATGGCGCTGCCGGCGGGCTGGCTGGCGCAACAGCTGGGATACAGAGGCGGCATTATCCTTGGCCTCCTGATCGTGGCAGCGGGTGGATTCTGGTTTCTGCCGGCGACACAGATTGCGACATTCTGGGCATTTCTGCTGGGTGTGTGCCTTATTGCGGCAGGTCTGACATTTCTTGAGACGGTGGCCAATCCCTACACGACCGTGCTGGGGCCGAAGGAATACGGCGCGTCACGTATTAATCTGGCGCAGTCGTGCAATGGCCTGGGTCAGGTGCTTGGACCGCTGGCGGGCAGCATCTTTTTCTATGGCTCGGATGCCCAGGGAAAGAGCACCGGAATTGCGAATCTCTGGATGCCGTACGTAGCCGTTGCTGTCCTGGTCGTCGTCCTGGCATTTATCTTTTTCCGGTCGGATGTTCCCGACATCGTGGGTTCGGACGAGTATGGCGATACCGCCGCAGGAAAAGACAAGCCTGCGGACGAGGTGCTTGCCCCTGCTACGACTCGCGGTACAGCGCTTACACTCATCTGGCTCAATCTCCTGGTCTTGTCGGCATCGGTAGGCATGATTGTTATGGCAATCAGCGCTATATTTGACCACGACGAATCGCACACCATCTACTTTCTCCTCGGCTCATCACTAGTGGTTCTGATAGTGACATCAGCTGTTCTCTTCGCAAAACGCGACAGGATAGACCAGCACAGCATATGGATGCATCCCCATTTCTCCACGGCTACCATTACACAGTTTTTCTACGTTGCGGCGCAGGCAAGCATCTTTGCGTATATCATTAACTTTCTGACATCGCAGGCTCCTATGGCGATCTCGGATGGTACAGCATCTAATCTGGTTTCTGTGGCGGCAGGGCTATTTCTGGCCGGGCGATTCATCGGATCAGGACTGTTAAAGCAGTTCGCGGCGCACCACGTTCTGGTTGTGTTTTCCCTGGCCAATATCCTGATGTGCATCCTCATCATCCTGAAGCTGGGCTGGATCTCCCTTATTGCCATATTCCTGAGCTATTTCTTTATGTCCATTATGTTTCCCACCATCTTTGCGCTGGGAATCTTTGGACTGGGACAGCGCGCCAAGGGAGCTTCCGCCTACATCGTCATGGCCATCATGGGCGGCGCCATCATGCCGAAACTGATGGGACATATCGGCGATGTGTACGACATCTCGCGCGGCTTCATTGTCCCGCTCGTCTGCTTCGGCGTAGTAGGCGCCTACGCTTTCTATTGGCCGAAGCTGAGCGGTGCCACCAGCATGCATGGGGTTGATACCACGAAGGGCCACTAAGACGGCTTAGGGCGTGTTAAGTGGATGGCACCCTATTCTGTTCTCTTCAGCTATGCCTTAGAAGCGTAGCTGAAGAAGCCGATCTCTTTAAGTATCGCCCGCAGCCGCTCTAACATTTCGGCGGGAGGCTGGGTGAGGGGAAGACGCACAGGACCGCAATCTACACCCACCATTGGCATGATAGCCTTAAACGCTGCAAGCCCCGAAGCACCAATACTCAGGCCAGCCTGAATCATCTCAACGGCAGTGGCCTGAAGGCGCTCAGCCTTTTCGTTTTCACCGGCCTTTAGCGCTTCGATAATCTGCATGTAGAGGGGCGCCGCAAAGTTGTACGTGCTGCCCACAAATCCACGCGCACCACGTGCCCACGCGCTGGCAAGAATCTCGTCACGCCCAAAGAGCATATCGAAGCGACCGCCTTCCAGCCGGATACATGCTTCGTAATCGGGCAGATCCTCGTAAGTATACTTTACTCCCGCAAAGTTGGGGATAGAAGTCGCAGCCGCCACACAAAACTCCTTCATCGGCAGTGACATACCCGTCATGGCGGGGATGTTATAGAAGTAATACGGTAACGAGGGCGCCGCCGCTGCCAGCGCGATATTGAATGCCAGAAGTTCGCCATTGTTTCTCGGCTTAAAGAAATACGGGCTAAGCGCGGCTACCGCTGCGGCCCCAATCTTTTCTGCGTGCGCCGCCAGTTCGCGGGCGTCTTCCAGGCAGGAGTGCCCGGCATGCACGATGATGGGGAAATCGTTGGGCGCGCCGTTCAGCCAGGCTTCTGCAACCAGTTTACGCTCGGCGACTGTCATAGAGGCACCTTCGCCGGTGGTACCGCAGACAAATGCTGCTGTTACTCCGTTCCGCTGCAGAAAGCGCGCGTAGGTCGGGATAATCTCAAGATTTAGAGAGCCATTGGCTCGGAAGGGCGTAAAAGGTGCCGCAACCAGCCCCAGAAATCGGGTATGCTTTGCCATCCGCGCCATTTATGCACTCGCAGAAAAGATGTCTCAAACCCCAAATGCTGGACTCATTATGAGACCATGCGGGCTGGCAAATGGGTTAGCTGCCGTCGTCCTGATAAGTGACGCATGCCTTGTGAGCAATGGCACGCAGACTCTCGGCCTCAGCAGCGGTAAGATCAGGTGGCACAAAGGGAATCGTCTCGGCGCTGTCACCGTAGAGCGATTCAAAGAATACGGCACCTGCCAGGTACATTCCTGCCGAGTTGGCATGACGATAGTCCGGGTTAAGGGTTGGCTGCCCGGTCTCGGCGTTAACACCCCACGTCCAGCCGGTATTGAGGCTGCCCGTTTGTCTGGGCAGCTTGTCGGGGTGAGGGTTAGCGTAGTCGTAGTCAGAATCCGGGAACTGAAACAGCCAGGGCGGAGTATTGCGCGCCAGTTGGTACGCCCAGCCGGCGGGAACAGTTCCAAGGCCATGCTGAATCGCCACATTTCCGTAGGCCCGTTTAATCTTGTGGTACATGCCCATCTGGTCCACCCCCAGTTTGCCGAAATCTGGAAAATCTTCACGAAACGCCCACGTCTGGTAGACGGAAATCCGCGCTCCAGGCACATACTTTCGGATTGCGGCGATGATTTCCGAGCAGTAGGGCTCGAAGCTTTCGGCTACGTAACTTAGCGGCGTGACCTGCTGAAGCGTTACGTGATCCCACGGTGCAGCCTTGATCGCTGCGAGCAGCCTGGTACCAAGAGTACCCATCGACCTTTGCGGATGAAACATGTTTAAGTAAGGGCCGCCCTCGCCTGGCAATTGCTCTACGTCGGGATTAGTGGCAGCGGCAACTTCATCGGCGCGAAGGTAGCAAGCGTGTTGCTCAAGCGAAAGGCCGCCAATATTGGCGCCAAAATACTCCAGCGATTTGCCCGCGGACTGCGCTATCGCGGGAAAGTAGTTCATCGCGTTGTTCGACAGGCTGTTACCAATGGTCAGAAGTCGCATATTGAGAATCGGGAGGAGTGGGGAAATCGGCGGTGATCAGGGATATCTTGAGCTAAAGCGATTGGGGATTGAGCACGCGAATAGTCGGATCATTTATCCTGGCCTGACCGCGGAGCGCCAACCAGGATCCCGCGTGAGTACGATACGTAAGCCCGTTCTTTTCCCGTGATTGATGGCAGGCATTTTTTTGGAATCAATACCCTAATTGCATCTGTTGCGTCTCATTGTTGAACAAAAGAGAACATACGCGGTGGCTAAGCATACTGCCCGCCCGATCCAGTGAAAGTAAAACCAATGGACCCAGCGGGCAGTTTTTCGCAAGATTACTTCCGTGATTTACGCAGGACAGCGACCACTTCCGGCGCGGCCCACTGGTCCGCTTCCTCCAAGTCCAGTTCCGTAAGATCTTTGCCGCCGTCTATCATGGCCTGCACCGTGCCGGCATAGTCTCCATTCCCGCGACCCCAGCAATGGAGACTCCCGTGACAAGCCCACCCCAGGGGCGTGCTTTCATGGTTATTGTCTTTATTTTCCAGCCACTCGGGACGGCGCGCTACCAAAGTTCGCACCAGATCTGCCCTGCCGTGCCATGCGGCGCTGTGAAGAAGCGTGCCGCGATCGAACAGCTCGGGCACATCGAGCGGAAAACCCAGCTCGATCATCAGCCGGGCGGCGGCGATATTACCGAAATGGATCGCCTGGGGCAGAGCGCGGCGGTCATTCTCGGTCATCTCGGCCACCATTTCTGGATGTCGCTGGAAAACGTCGCGGGCAGCTGACTCCTGGCCATCGAAGCAAAGCGCCACAAATCTTTGCGCTGGAGTGGCTTTGGTAAGTAGCCATTCCGCGAGTTCACGGTGACCACGCTGCAAGGCCAGGGGAATGGGCCGTGCCGCGTGGCCGATTGTCCAGTTGTAAATGTTGCCGCCCGTATCTTGCGCGAATTCGCCATCGCCTTCGTTATGCGCTATGACATAGCCCAGGCATTTGGGATTCTCGTGCAGCGCACGCTCGGCCAGCGCACGATCGCCGTGATAGCACGCCATGTAGATATCCACAGGAGATCCCGCCGCAATCAGCAGATCCAGTATCGGGCGATTCTTGACCTGCCACATGGCGGCGGTAGATCCATGATCCAGATCACGGATATGAACATCGGCGCCGCGATCCAACAGCAGTTGGGCTACTTCCACATTACGCGCAAAGTGCATGGGGGTGCCGCCATCGCCACCGCGAGCGTTTACAAGGGCGGGATTGGCATCCAGCAGCTCCTTCAGTCGTGAGATTTTCGCATGACCCGCAGCGGCATGAACATCGACCACCGCTCCTCGTTCGATGAGAAAATCGGCAAGATCAGAGTCGATATTATCCAGCACGCCAAAGCTGCCGGGAGCCCAGTCGGACCGCCGATTGATGTCTGCCCCAGCTTCCAACAGTACGTCTATCATTTCACGGTTCTGTTGGCGTACCGCTTCAAGCAGGGCCACCGAGCCGAATCCAAACAGGGGCTCGTTCAGTTTGGATTTGAGCCCAGGGTACTTTTGAAGCACCGCTTTCAGTGATGCAGCGCCCTCTTTACCGCCGCTTTCGATGGCGCGTTTGAGTTCTTCAATCTGTTCCGGCGTCACCGTGGCGGCCAGGATTTCATCGACTTTGCGGGTGAGCGCCGCCCAGTTATCACACCCATACTCGCGGGAAAGGATCAGCTGGGCATCGCTGAGCTTTAACTCGTTGCCAGATGAGGCAGCGGGTGGAATGCGGCCAAGAACTCGCTCAAATCGGGCCAGAGCATCTGGTTTGCGTGCCTTCAACTCGGCGGCAAGCTCTTTGGCCTGAACCTGCAACTGGCGAATGCTGGGTTGAGCGGGCAATGAATGACTGCCCAAAGGAGACGAAGAAGCGGATGCGGAAGACATGGAAACCTCCAATTGCTTGCGCCTGCAGCCCGCGACCAGGCAGCAAATGGGGTTATGCTGCTACCGACGTGATGTTGGAGGTGGACTCAGTCCTTCCCGCGGGCCCGGGTGCGCCCTTTCGCGCAGTGCCACGGTTGTAACGTGCAGGCAGGGCAATGGGCAAGAAGATTTCTGTATGAAATTGATGGTAGGAGTCTCCGGAAAATAACCTGTGCAACTTGAGCCGCCGCTTTTGAGCGAGAGCAGCGTTGGAATTCCGGTCAGCGCCTTATTCTAATGCACTCCCTCCATTCCGCCTTGCTCTCATCTCAAAATCGACGACTTAAGTTGCACAGTTTATTTTCCGGAGACTCCATAGTATTGTTCGCCATGCACGCTGGTTATGATACAAACCTGCTGATGGAAAGTTCCCATCAGTTGCGACAGGAAATCATTACCTACATCCTGCAACGCACCGAGGCTCTCGTACACCGCTTCCTTCCAGGCTTTCATATCCCCGGCTTCATGGCCGGCTATCGAACCAATTCCTACGATACGGCGGATCTTCTTTACCTGCTGCTTGGGCTCAGGGAACTCAGAATAGACGAGGTTTGCGGCGAGAAGATTGTAGACGTCATGCCGCGGCTGCTGAAACGCATAGATGGCCCTCGAACCGAAACGTTTTACTCCTTTCGCGTTGCCGAAGTCATTCTCAGCCTTGGCGGGCTGGATGCATTGACCGGGCTGTCCGAATCCGAAAAGAACAACCTGCGCACGGCTGTCGATTCGACTCATATTCTGAATCCTGAAACCGGCGAGCTGAAAGGATGGGCTGCCAACTACTGGGCGGTACTTGCCCGCTGCGAGTACAACCGGCAGCGACTGGGCCTGCTTGCGGACTCCACAATCCTGGACAAAGCACTGGCAAACACCGCGCGTATCCTGGCGGGAAATCCGCTCGGCTACTTTGATGACAGCTCTTCCGGTGAAGGCCGGTATGATATCTATTCCGCCGATGTTCATCTTTTCATCGAGCCCTTTTATCATCTGTTTGATAAGGAGCTGATAGAGAGAAATCTGAAGGTACACGTTGATCTGTTGGAAGCCATTGCTCTGGAGAACGGAGCGAGCTTCGGCTGGGGAAGATCCATCGGAGCACTTTCTGTATGCCTGACCATGGAACTGGGGGCATTGTCTCTGCGCCGCGGAATGGCCGCAAATCCTGCGCGCACTCTGAATCTGATTCGCCACGCTTTTGAGCAGTACAAGTCGTTCTGGATGAAGGATGACCTGATCGCCGCGCACCGGGATGGCATGACCGAAGCGTATCGCGGGGTTAAACGGCTGCTGCAAATGACGCTGGATTGCCTGTCCAAACTGGTCGCCGTGGCGCACCTGCTGGAAGGCGTTGAGGATCCCGCACCCATGGAATCTGGGAGTGATAAAGGATGTGCCGTACTTTTTCCTGAAATCGACATCCTTATCCCTTTTGAACAAAAGCGCAACGCGGCGGTGTGGATGTTCCGCAATCGCCACCTGACGTTTCAGTTGCCTCTGATAAGTGGTGTGAACGCTGACTATGCCGCTTGGCTGCACGGTCCGGGCGTCTTCGAGAATCCGGTGGAATCCCCACTGGTATGTGGCGTTCCTCGACTGGCCACAGTGGATGGCGAATTCTTTAGCTATGGATTACCCAGGAGATGCGATAAAATTCCTAACGGGATCGAGCTTGTTTTCGATTGCTGGCGGCGCACATCCGGCCAGGCCGAAGCGCCGAAAGCAAGCCGCCGCGTTAAGCTACAGGTGGAAGGTGACACCGTTGTAGGCTCGGAACTCTGGTCGCTGGATACTACAAATATCCAGGCCGTCAGCTTTCAGATCGCTGAGGCTGCGCGCCCCTTACTTCTGAGTATTGAAGCGGAACATCAGCATGATCTGCCCTCGCACTCCCAAACCGTAGTGGATGTGGAAGGCATGCCGGAATGGCGTAGTGCATGGGGTCGGCTTCGTCGTATTCATCAGGTTGATTTTGCACCTGCCGCAGAAATCCGTTTCGTCTGGAAGCTGCGCCCCGCACTTCGAGTAGCGGCGGCGCCTGCCAACCATGACTATCTGTCGGCGCTTTACTTGGCCGTCACCCCGGGCGCCGTTGTGGTGCAGGATGCGCCCTCCGCGCAGTCCACCCGAAACATGACACCGAAGGCGGTCGTGGGAAACGCCGACATCCTGCACATTGGCTGGCCCGAGCACTTGTTCGATCCCGGTACAATGCCGTTGCCGGAGTTTGATGCCAAAAATATCGAGTTCGTCAAAGCCCTGGGCAAAGCTCCTGTCAAAATCATGTGGACGATGCACAATCGCCGCCCGCATTCCCCGATCTGGCGCGGCCAGCGTGGGGACGATCTCTATCGCGCATGGGCATCAGTCGCGGATGCGGTCATCCACCACAGCCACTGCGGAATGGAGTTGATGCTGAAGGAGTTGCCCTATAAGCCGGAGGCGATCCACGTGGTAATACCGCACGGCCATTATGGCGAGCAGATGGCCGTTGCCGCCAACAGACTGGAGCTGGAAAAGCTGCTCGGCATCCCACCGCTGGCACCGGGTCAGATGCGATTCGGCGTTCTTGGCCGGGCTCAAAAGGAGAAGCAGGTCGACATGATTGTACGTGCGTTCATGCGCGCTGCTCGTCCAGACCAACAGCTCCTGGTCACCGCGCATCCGATTGAAACGGATACCTCTCACGATCCGCGCATCATATTGCTGCCTCGCAATGGATGGCTTACCAGGGAAGTCATTGCAGCCCAGGTGCGTGTATGCGACGCATTGGTTTCCGCCCACATGGGCGATACCTATCTCACCAGCGGCACCATTGCGGATTCGATCGGAGCCGGCATACCCATGATTGCCAATGACTGGGCGTTTTTTAAGGAAATGCTGGGAGACTCAGCTCTTTATCACAATAACACCGAAGATAGCCTGATGGAGCTCTTCCGCACTGTAACTGAGGAGGACATTACACGTTGTAAAAAATTAACGGCAAAGCTTGCACCTTCCTTTGCATGGAAGGGGGTTGCTGCCAGGACTCTTGATGTACTGCGCAAGCTGGGGACGCTGCCCACATATAAATCTTCGGAAACTCAGGATTGAAAAAAATGAAACACTCCTGAAATTGTCTTCTTTAGCTTGCTCAACTAATGCAAACTGGCATGCTAAGCGCAGCGTGAACATCCCTGTGAACCCAGCCGCGAACACAGAGCAGAATAAGGCCGGCGCCAAGGAGAATGACGACGTGCAACCGATCATCCTGAGCCCGCTGACCGGACGCGATACCGAAGTCGACCTGCTTCTGGACCGTTGGGAGCAGGCCCGCGAAGGGATGGGGCAGGTCGTTCTTATCACAGGTGAAGCTGGCCTGGGGAAATCCCGGCTCGTCGCAACGATCAAGCAAACTGTGCTGGAAGAAAGCGGCTGCAGCAGTAACGACGAAGAGAGCCCAGCGCGCCGTTATTCCTCGCCTGTTATCGAGTGGCGATGCTCGGAACGTTTCCAAAGCACGGGGCTCTACCCTTTCGCCAACTGCCTTCAGCAGCTTCTCGCCTTCACTTCAGTTGAAACGACGGAGAGTCGCTTTGATCGCCTGGCTCAGTACCTTGATGAATGCGGACTGGGGCGACGCGAAGTCGTGGCGCTGTTTGCCAAGCTTCTCTTTCTGCCTTCCGATGAACGCTTTTCAACGGGAGGGCTTTCTCCGGTTCGCGAGCGTGAGGAGACTTTTCGCGCCGTGCGTGAGTGGCTGAAAGCCTGTTCTGTACGCCGGCCTATACTTTTTGTCATTGAAGATCTGCACTGGTTCGACGCCTCCAGCCTTGAGTTCCTGCAGCAGTTTGTGGCCGAAGGTTTGCATGAATCTATCCTGACCGTGCTGACGTTCCGCCCGGAATTCAAAACGCCGTGGCCCGCGCTAGCCCATCAGACCAGTCTGGCCCTTAACCGGCTGACGCGCAGGCAGTTTGCGGAACTGATGCGTAAAAGCGCCTGTGGTGCGTTGCCGGATTCCCTGATGGCTCAGATCTACCAGAGGACCGGCGGCGTGCCCCTTCTGGTAGAAGAGTTTACGCGGATGGCACGGGAATCCGCCATCTTCGATCCACTGCGCGGTCGGGAAATGCCCGCGACGCTGCAGCAACTGCTTATGGCGCGGCTCGACCGCATCTCCAGCAACCGCGAAGTCGCGCATTTCGCCGCCACACTGGGCCGGGAATTCGATTACGAGCTGCTTGCGGCCGTTGTCAGTGTAGACGAACCAACCCTTCAGGCGGAGCTTGCCAAGCTTGCAGGTGCCGAGATCCTGTTCAGCAAAGGCGAGCCGCCGCGTTGCGCCTATCTCTTTAAGCACGCGTTGCTGGAGGAGGCCCTGCGTAATGCTTTGGAATCCGCCCAGCGCCGGCAGTTCCATCAGCAGGTAGCGGAGGTAATGGAGGCGCGTTTCCCCCAAGCCGCGGCTACGCAGCCGGAGTTGCTTGCACTGCACTTTACGGAAGCCGGTATGGTGGAGAAAGCCGTTGGCTACTGGTTGCAGGCGGGGCGACGGTCTCTGGAGCGCTTTGCCAATGAGGAGGCGATCCGCCAGCTTTCGCGCGGTATGGAGCTGCTTAATTCCACCGCTGAAACGCCCGCACGCCACGACCGCGAGCTGGAACTGCTTGGGCCGCTCGGCACGGCATGGATCGCCGCCCGTGGCTACGCGGCCCCGGAAGTCGGCCCCATATTCGCGCGTGCCCGCACTCTTTCGGAACGTCTGGGCGCCACGCAGCAGACCTTCGTCATGCTGCGCGGCCACTTTGCTTTCCACGTGGTGCGTGGCGATTTCGTGCTCTGTACGGAGCTGGCGGATGAAGCCATGAAACTCGCCGGGCGCATGAAAGATCCCGGCATGCTGATGGAAGCGTTGTTTCTTCAGGCACTGTCGTATTTGTATCGCGGTAACTTTGCCGACGCGTATGAAAGTTGTGCGATGGCCCTGGTACAGTACGACGACCGAAGCCGCACAGCCTTCTGGGCCTCGCTGACCGGCGAGGATTCCGGCGTCGCTCATCGCTGCTACCGCGCTCTCGCCTCGTGGCACCTGGGTTTCCCGGATCGGGCGCTGACGTTAATGCGGGAAGCCAAGGATCTTGCGAGGTCCATTCATCATCCGTTCTCGCTGGAATACGCGCTGCATCATTGCGGCTGGCTATTCCAGCATTGCCGTCTTGGTATCGAAACCCAGACATCGGGCGATGAGGAAATGCGCATTGCCACCGAGCAGGGTTTTCTTTTCTGGCATGCCTCGGGAATGCTCTTTTCAGGCGCAGGCCTGCTGCTTCGTGGACGCCTGGAAGAAGGACAACGTCTCTTCCAGAAAGGTCTGGAGGCGTACCGCGGCACGGGTGCGCGTCTTGGTCTCACCTATTACTTCAGCATTCTGGGCGAATCGTTCCAACTGATGGGTCGTTTTGAAGATGCGCGCCGCACGTTTGAGGAAGCTCTGGCTCTCGTGGAAA
>JBGGNE010000443.1:0-3260 GCA_041287705.1 Methylacidiphilales bacterium
TCGCGTGTCACCAGCGTCATGCCGGAGGGCGCCTGCGTCAGTTGGTACGAGATGGGGTCGCCGTTCGGATCGTACACCTGCACCAGCGAGCGGTAGGTCGAGCCAAACCGGACTTTCGTCATCGGCTGGCTGGTGATTTTCGGTGTGTAATTGTAGACGGAAGGCTGCACGCGCAGCGTCAGATTCAGCTCCGCCGTCCCGCCCTGGCCGTCGGCGGCGCGCAGCACTACGGGGAACCAGCCGCTCAGCACCGCGCCGGGCGTCCACGTCAGCAGGCCGGACGTCGAATTCACCGTGGCGCCGGCAGGGCCGCTTACCAGGGTGTAGGTCAGCTGGCTCTGCTCCGCATCCTGCGCGGAAAACGTGTACGAGAAGGGAATGCCGGCCTGAATGGTCGCGGCATCTTTTACGCCGGGCGCCATGACGGAGACGCCGCCCAGGAAGGTGCGCTGAAAGCCGTCGCCGCCGTTATCCACCAACCGCATCGAAGCCAGGCCCTGACCCTGGAACTCGGCCGGCAATGCCAGCTTTTGTTTATCCATAGCGCGGAACGTGCCAAAGTAGTCAAAGCCATAGACCAGTGTGGTGGTCGTGTTATTAATGAACCGGGTAAAGTTACCATCGCCGGTATTCCAGTTACGTATATCTTCGTTGCCCACCAAGTCCTTACGATAGTAGGCGCCTTTTGTTCCAAAGAACTCAAGATAGGCATACGATTGCGGACCTGCGGCGCCCCAGCCGGTATTGATCAATGTTTCCACCAGCAGCGCTCCGTCTACACCTACAGGGAAAGCAACGGTACGTGGGTTCGGCAGTCCCGTTTCAAAGCTGCGCCAGTAGTTATTGCCTCCCTGCGGCCCCACGGAGAACGGTACGCCGCCCAGGTTGACATTGGGGTCATCGGGGAAGAAGACGTAGAGGTTTTGGCCACGATAATTCTTACCCTCGAAGTCGATCTTATAATAGTCCAGCAGCGACGGAGTCAGGAATACCGGCGCTGTATTCTTCGCTGTAATGGTAGGCAGCGTGGTGGATACCAGCAGATCCTGCGTATCCGTGCCGCCGCGGCCATCGGAGACCTGCAGCACGGCGCGATAAGTGCCGCTCTGCGTGGCGTCCGGCGTCCACACTACGGAGCCTGTGCGTTCATCCATCCGCATGTTGGACGGCGCGGCAAGCAGGGTAAATACGAGGGGATCCGCATCCGCATCAACGGCCTTGGGAATGTAGGTCCAGAACGCGCCCGGCGCTGTAGTACCAGACGTCGGAACGCTGGTAAACGTGGGTTTGCGATTGGCCAGTTGTCCCTGCTCGGTGGCGGTCACGGTGAGTTGAAAATCCTGCGATGCGGAATCTACATTATCGTTCACCGAAATGTAGACGGAGGGGGTTGTGCCCACATCCGCCGCCGTCGGCGTCCAGCTGAGAACCCCCGTCGCCTCGTCAAACGTGATGCCGGGATTATCTCCACTGGCGCTGATCTGAATGCCGTGCCCGTCGGGATCCGACGCCGTGATCTGGTACTGCCACAGAACGCCCACCGCCGCCGTCAGGCGCGGAGTTGATGTGATGACCGGCGCCTGATTGTTCTCGGCAATACCTACCTGCACTGTGATTTGCTGTGACGTGGAAGCTCCGCGACTGTCTGTTGCCGTAATCAATCCCGTCCATGTAAAGGGCTCGTCAACATAGTAACCGAAGCCGATCTGGATTCTTCCGTCTTCTGTTACGGAAGCTTCGTTAGAGGAGTACGTAATGGTATCGCCATCGGGATCTATGGCTCGCGCGGCGTATTGAAAGCCGTACGCCAGATTTTCGGTCGAACTATTATAGTAATGTAAATACGTTCCGACAGGCGGCGTGGTGACAAATATCGGCGCATGGTTTACCGTTTCGGGCGCGGCATGAACGACAATGCTATAGCTATACGTCGTGACACCGCCACGACCATCATCCACCTGAAGCTTAACAGCATGCGTACCCACATTCGCCACAGTCGGTGCCCACGAAACGACGCCTGTCGATGCATTGATACTGAAATCCTGCGGTGCGGAATCGAACGGAACAGAGTACGACAGCGCGTCGCCATCGGGATCCGTCGCGACAAGCTTCGAGGAATAGGTGCTGCCCGCCACCACATCCACCGAAGGCTGCACGGTAACCAGAGGCGGACGATTCGGCGGCGCAATGTGGACGGTAAGGGTGAAGCTCTGATCAACGGTCGCCTGCGAGGCGTCAGCAGCACGCAGGGTAACGCCGTAGCTGGCGTCCGCCGTACCGGTGGCGGGAGGCGTCCAGGTAACGCGACCCGTGGAGGAATCAATCGCCATGCCGCCGGGACCGGCAACCAGCGAGTACGTTACAGTCGAGCTTTCGGGATCCACCGCCTGACCCAGGTAAAGATACGGAGCGCCAAAGTACGCGTTGACGACAGGCACGCTCGTCCAGGCAGGGGCTTTGTTCGGCGCGGCGTAAACGGTTGCCGCCCAGTTAAACACGACGCCGTTCGGGTTGAAGAACCTGACGGTGCGGACGTTGCTGGAAGCCCCGACGGCCAGAGTGCCCGTGGGCATGGCGCCGTAAAAATCAAAGTAGGGCTCGCCTGTCGGTGTCAGGCCATCGGGCTGCAGCACCTGGACTGCGGGATCGCTCAGATCCTTGACGACCACGACGTAGCGGCCAGTGCGCGAAGCAGCTGCGCCGTTATGAAGCTGCGCTTCGACGTTAAGGACGGTCAGCTTTTCGTTCCACGAGGCCGTGTTGTAAGTGGTGGTTACTCCAGTGCCAGCGGGAATTGGAGCCAGTTGCGACCAGGCCAGCTCGCTGCTGCCGTTGCCTGCGCCGGGATCCAGCGACAGCGGAGCGCCCGGGCCGGTAACGGCGTCGGTTGCAAAGGTGGGCGCGGTGATTTTAACTTCTGTCGCGGTGTCGCCATCGTCATTGACAAGGCGGGCGATCAGTTTTGCCGGAGTGCCGGGCGTCAGGCCTGCCACACTTACGTGCACAAGAACTTCGCCGCTGGGCTCAGTCATTACGGTGACGCCTGAGGCGCGCGTGGCCGTTGCGAGCTTTTCGCCGCTGTAATAGAAGGCATCGCGTCCCAGACCGATGACGGGCAGAAGAGATTTTCCGTCGGCGCCTACGAGCGCCAGCTCAAAACCATCGCGCACACGTCCGCCAGCCAGAAGCGGCGTATCCTGTGTCGTATTATCAAAGGCTAAATCTTTGTAGCGGAACGTGAGAGATTTTATTCCGGAAGC
>JBGGNE010000444.1:0-4486 GCA_041287705.1 Methylacidiphilales bacterium
GCACGCTTCAATAACGGGCGGCAAATGGAGATCGGGCCGAAAACACGGACCCAGGTGAAGATCCGAAAGATGTGTGATGGTAAAGCCGTCAAACGCCGGAGGCAGATGCGGAAATGCGATCTCGTAGCGATGCACAACGAAGCAGCCGGCCTGCCAGCGAGCAAACCGCTCCGCGCTTCCAAACACGCGGAACGGCAGCAATCGCAATGCATTTCGCACGCGCAGCCACTGACTGTACCAGGCCTTCCAGCGATCTACCCTCATGAGTCAAACCCGTCCGACACAGGCATTCCTGCCCGGGCCTTTGGTGTGCGCCGGTATGTCGTATTGTATTTCGGCGGCGCGACAGCAGCGGCGAAGCTAGCCGCGCTTCCTTCCCAGACCATGGGTGCGGGCTCGCCGTTCAGCGGATCTTTCGTGGCAAGAGAATACTGCGCCGCCTTGTGCTCAATCTCGCGCTGCAATTCATCGCCGTAATAAGCCCGGGCCATATAGAGACCGTGGGGCGGCGCTGTATTAGGCGCGGCGGTACGGGTGGCCGCCAGCAGAATGCGCCGAAAATCATCCGGTGCCATTTTGCCATGGCCCACCTTGATTAGCGCGCCCACGATGTTGCGCACCATGCGGTACAGGAACCCATCCGCAGTGACTTTTAAAGTGATCTGCAACCCTCCTTCACCCAGGCTGGCGGCTGTCTTTTCTTCAACAAGCTCCACACAATGCATGGTGCGCACCATGGTCGTACGCGTATAACCTGGATTACTGGCAAACGAAGAAAAGTCATGCACACCAAGAAGATGCGCTGCCGCCTTGCGCATTGCCGCCACGTCAAGAAGACGCGGCACATGAAAGCAAAGATGTTGCCTGAAAGGATCCGCCAGCGGCGTGTTAAGGAGATGATAGTGGTAGGTCTTGCCGGTCGAATCAAACCGTGCATGAAACTCTACCGGCATCAGTTCCGCGGCGATGACACGTATGGTTTCCGGCATGTTGTTATTGAGCGCCCGCTGTAGAACTTCCGCAGTATGTCGCCGTGGCGCGCGAAAGGAAACCACCTGCGCCAGGGCATGCACACCCGCATCGGTGCGGCCCGAGCCCTGCAAGGCAAAAGGCTGGCCCCATAATTTCGCGACCGCGCGCTCCAGATAACCCTGCACGGTTTCCTTGCCTGGCTGAATCTGCCAGCCGACATACGGCGTACCGTTATAGGCAACCGTAAGTTTATGGCCGATAAGGAGTTCGCCTTCGTCAGGCTGCAGCGCCAATTCTGCGGTGTCATCCGGTTCGGTCGGCTCAGTAAATGCAGAGGTTCCCTGTTGCTGCTGCTGATGATGATGCTTCGACATGCCTATGCCAGCTCCACCAGATCCGCCGCCGCTGCCGCCACAGGCATCTGGTTCAGTAATGTATAACCGCCAATCTTATAATGCTTAACAATCGCCGCAGTAATGAACTTCTTACCGCGCAGCACGGAGTCCTTCAGGCTAAGCCCCTGCGCCAGCCCGGCCGCCACCGAAGCGCTGAACGTACAGCCCGTGCCATGCGGATCGACATCCGGAATCATGACGTGCGTAAACTCGGTAATCTCCACGCCGTCCGCCCCCGGAATGCAGAGGAGATCCACCGCATGCGTACCGCGCAGATGCCCGCCCTTGACCAGAAAGGGCACCCTGTACCGCGTCACAAGCTCCCTCCCGGCGGCCCGCAGCTCATCCAGCGTGGTGATAGGGCGGCCGAGAAGCAGAGCGGCCTCGTCGCGGTTTGGCGTCACCAGCGCAGCCAGTGGAATCAGCCGCGTGCGGATCCCCTCCACGGCATCATCTTTCAGGAGCTGGGCGCCGCTGCTCGCCACCATTACCGGGTCCACCACAAGCGGGACGCCAAAGAGCGCGCCGCCTTCGCGTTCGGTTTCGGCCACAACTGCTTCGACGATGTCGCGCGTAAAAAGCATGCCTGTCTTGGCTGCCGCAATGGGAAACGCCTCCGCCACCAGCCGAATCTGTTCGCCCACGTGGTCGGCGGGCAGTGAGATGATGGACGCGACACGGCCCGGATGCTCCGCTACCGTGCAGGTAATGGCGCTGGTGCCGTACACGCCCAGGGAAGTAAAGGTTTTCAGATCCGCCTGCATACCGGCGCCGCCGCTGCTGTCCGATCCCGCAATTGTTAAGGCTACGGGAATGAAAGAGTTGTTTTCCATTGCTGTTAAATCACATTCGCAGTAAGGTGTCGCTATCGTGGCTGCCCCTTTGGAGGAAATATCAGGATTGCGTGCTGCTGTGGACCGAGTGGAGTTTAATCCTAATATTCCGGCCACAGATGAGCGGCCCTATGCCTTTGAGTATCATATCACGATCCACAATGACAGCGAGTTCGCGGTAACGATAAAAGGCCGCAAGTGGGTCGTCACTTCACTTTCTACCGGGCATCGCATGGTGTACGAGGCGGAAGGAGTTCTCAGCAAGTTCCCGCATCTCATTCCGGGCCAGAAGTTTCCGTACAAAAGCTACCACATCGTGGACAGTGACAGCGTAGCCGAAGGCTCCTACCTGGGCCTGATGGAAAACGGGCAGCGCGTTTTGGTACGCATCCCGCCCTTCAAGATGGAAGTGCCGCCGGCCTGAGTAAGACCATTTCGCATGGTTAGTTGGCAGCAACTCCGGGCAGAACTCGGAATGCGGGCAGGTGTGGTATGTGACAGAAATTGCACGGCTCGCGCAGATAATGTGACGCGATTTCAAACAGGGGTATAACTTTCAAGCTGTTCATATGCATTTAACCTACAGCATTAAGTGTATTAGCAAGTATCTACATTAGCTGTATTCATTATCAGCACAGCCTGTTCCGGAATACACCTTAGCTTACGCACGCATGTGCGGAGAGGAAAAACCCCGTTAAACGCTTCAAGCTACTGATTTCACGAGAGTTACGGCCTCCACTCCTCCCCTCACTGCTTCAAGAATCGCCGGCATGCATCATAAACTATACATCATTTAATCATCCACTATGTACACAAAGACGGGCCTCGGAATGCATTGACTTTTGTGCAAGTTTTTTATATAAGGGCGTTCCAAAACTATGGTATCACGCATACGTTCGGCAATTCGTCTTGCACTTCTGACTTCAGCGCTGACTCTGGGCCTCGCCCTGTCTTCCGCGCTTGCAGATAAGGTTTATAACTTCCCGAAGGATAAGCCGATCTTCACGATCAGCTACCCTGATTCCTGGAACGAGATCGCCAGCGACGATGAGTACGTAGAGTACGGCGTTAAGGATGAAGTCTCTCTGGGCGCTTGGATCCTGAAGGATAAGACCGACCTGAAGGAAGCCGCCACCGCAGCAGGCGAGGAAATCGCGACCTACGTGAAGGAATTCAAGGTAGACGGCGAAGCCACCACGTTGAAGATCAACGGTATGGACATGATCCTCGTAACCGGCAAGGGCAAGGATAAAGAAACCGGCAAGGAACTGGAAGTACAGGTTGGTTTCTTCTCTCCAGACAGCAAAACGATCTGCGCGCTGCTGTACTACGGTGTCGTGGGCACGGGCGCCAAGTATGGCAATGATGTAGAGAAGATCCTGAAGTCCGTTAAGGCGAAGTAAAGTTACTTAGCTCAGATCCATAGACTAATAATCTTATATCTAAAGCGGCGGCCTGGCATTCGATGTGCCAGGCCGTTTGCATGTACAGAACCAGAGGTCGTACTTAACACTACACAAACAGCACCGACAGAATCTGCTCCCCGTAATCGGATGTGCCGGATTCTATCCAATTAATTTTCAGAGGAGTCATTCTTCCGCGCTTTCTCTTTCTCCTCCTCCAGAAGGCGTTCGCGTTCCAGAGCCGCTTCTAACCATGGAGCGCGTGGTTTCCCGGCAGGAGGTTTGGGGCGCGGAGATTGCGGCACTGCGGCGGCGGGTTTCGAGCTCGCAGGACGGGGTTCCGGTTGGATGGGGGTGGATGCGGCACGAATGCCAGAGGCAGATGGTACTGGCGCAGGACCGGGCGCGGGCGACGGAATCGGAGCAGGAAGGGCAGGAAGTATAGGTGGCGCGGGCAGTTTCGGAACAACGGCGCCCGGAGATTCCGGCAAAGCGAGTGGCGGCGGAGGGGCAGCCAGCAGCGCCAGTGTAGATGCGGGAGATACGGATGCCGAGCCAGTCGGCAGCGCGGGTGTCGATGCAGACTCGGAAATGGATTCGGGCTTTTCCAGCTTCGCATCTGAGATAGCGGATAGCGGTGCCGAAGCCGCTGCAGTATCCTGAATTTCTGCAGGCCTTTCAGCAACGAGCTCCTCTTTGGCAACGACTTCTGATGTCACTTCCACCTGCGGCTCTGACAGCGGCTCCGGATGGGGCGTACCCCCACTGGCGTGACTCTCGCCCTGCTCATGCTCCAGGCGCTCTTCTTCCGACATGGGGCGCTCAAAGGCTGCGAGCAGGCTATAGGCACAGGGCACCACGAAGAGCGTCAGGACTGTCGAGA
>JBGGNE010000445.1:0-2631 GCA_041287705.1 Methylacidiphilales bacterium
CTCCGCGGGAGCGCAAGATTCCGAGACCAGCACGACCCTGGCGGAGGACTCGCTGACCGACACACAGACCGATTCGTCGATGGATTCGTCGACCGATATGACGACAGACAGCACTCTGGCGGAAAACTCAGAAGCCGCAACCACAAGCGGGACCGCGACCGAAAGCGCCCTGGCAGAGCGTCAAAACTCCGCGAGTGACACCGTGCTGGCGGAGGGGAATAACTCTGCGACAGACAGCGTTTCAGCAAATACTGGAAACACCGCGAGTAATACAACACTGGCAGAAGATTCCTCATTGCCCGGAGGCTCTGCTACGCAAGCTTCGACGAGCGCGGCTTCCTCCGCCAACGGCACTCCCCGGTTTTCCAGTCAGGAGAATACCCAAAGCACTCAGGCGGCCGATGAGCGAAGCGCAGGGGAGAAGTACAAGGCAGTGCGCAACCATATTATCGAGCTCTTCCCCGACCCCGCCGAACACAGTGCCATCCTTGGCAAGCTTGCGGGGGAGGCACGGCGCCACAATAAAGCCGCGTCGGAGTCCTGGGAAGACATTGCGGCGCGTACGGTGGTGCAGACGATGGAAAGCTTCAGCCCGAAAGGGCAGCGGATGGATGCCCCGATGGATCCCGGCGCGGGCGATGCTTCCGACACACATCAACCCAACGCCGCAGCAGGTTCAAAGAAGAAAGCGAATTCAGGCCAGCCGGCGTCACCGTTCGCAACATTCATGGAAAGCATCAAATCAGAACTCAGTGCTTTCCCCGCCAGCCAGATTCCCTCGATCAAAAACAGGCTCATGAAGGCGAATTTTGAGTACAAGGGGCCAATGAATTCCCCTGAGTATGTTCAACATTTGCGAAACGCCTTCAATCAAATTCCCCGCGCAAACCTGGAAGCCTTTGAGAATGACATAAAAGCGTACCCATGGAAGCAGCAGGATGCCGTGCGACAGGCCCTACTGGAAGCCCGGCGCAGTTTCAGCGGCTCCGATACAGCGTGGGAAGCACATGCCCGCGAGGTCCTGGCGCGGCACCCGGTCGATCAGTCCCTGGTGCCACGCCAGAGCCTGGAAGCTGCGATGAAGGAATGCTCGGATCTGATTGACTCAATATCCGGTGGAGAACGCTACACGACAGGCCACGCAGAGATGCTGATTCAGCAACTGACCCGCCGGCTGAAGGTTCCGCTGAACACCATCCTGACCGCTGTTAATGCCGTTGAAGAGATCCCGCATCTGGGCGAAACCGGCGCCGCCAAACTGCCTCCCGCCTCCCAGCCGGCAGCCCGTGCTGGTGTCATTGCCAAAAAGAAGCAGGTATGGGAAGAGGCCGTCTCTGGGTGCGTTGAGTCGTTCCTCTCATTCCTGCCCAGGCGCTTTTTAAGTGGAACACATCTGCCGCCGTTCCAGGTTGAGCTTGTGGCGGATTTTGATCCAAAGAGATCCTCAGCCTGGTACAATCAGCCAAAAGATGGTAAAAATGATATCATTACAATTAATACGATAAAGGATAAATATCAGTGGCGGTTCTACGAGAAAGTCTACAATGTAAAGAGGTCGGAAGCCATGGAGGATGTCAGGAGAGCTATACTTAGAAGTGTCTATCACGAAGGTATGCACTGGTTGCATACCAACGCAGACCCCGGATATCAGAAGCTTATTCAAGAACATTTTGAAAGCAGAACTGAAGGTGTTGAAGCAGAAGATCTCCCGGGCGATATGAATGGAAAACAATATAAGAAAGATCATTTTTTTCGAGATTATTTGGGAGTCGTCCAAAAGGGATCTATTCCCGGGCATGAAATCCCCACTTGTGTGGGGGAGCTTTTGGCGGATCCGATAGAATTGGCAAAACAGTTGAGAAAGCCTGAACATCGTGATACTATAATTCGAGTCTTTAGCATTCTTTTCCAATGAGGACCACTAACTGCATTATTACCTGGACTGACGGAGCAACGTTAACTGCAACTCTTAAAAGCTCCTGCGAGAACATGTACGGCCTGCCGCAGTGGCAGGGAGCAACCGAACGGATGGAGGAGTTTGACGAAAAGCAGTTCATGCCTTCTTATGGAATGGTCGCGTCTTGTAGAAACTGCGCAGAAGAAACCAACGGCAAGCTGGAGGTATTTGGGGAAGGTTTTTGGGATTATGATTGATGGATACCTGCGGGCTCGAACGTCCTGAGCCTGGACCGGGAGTTCTTTCTTCCACTTGTGATGATTGCCATTTGCGTCATCAGATGGCCGAATGGGGCTTACGTAAAAGCTACTTTCGGCACTGGTGCGGCAAGGAGCTATGTTTTAACACAATGGCAAGGTGCAACTGAACGCCTCCTTATTGAGTCCGATAAGGAGGGTTACAAGTCTGCTTACGGTCTAAGAGAATACCGTACGAACCGTGTACGAGAAACAAATGGTAAACCGGAGGTGTCCCAGGAGGGTTATGTGAACCGCCCCTGGTAGCGACTTACTCCCATGATTACAACCTGCACCATGAAATGGCCCAATGGCGATGTACTTACCGCAGTGCATAAGTCAGAAACTTCACGGGACAAGGCGGTGCCCAAGTGGTCAGGAAGTCTTCACCGGCGCAATAGTTCTTTTGGAGGAGGATTATGGAAAGGCAGCATGGAC
>JBGGNE010000446.1:0-29562 GCA_041287705.1 Methylacidiphilales bacterium
CTCTTTATGATGACGGTGATTCTGTGCCCGTCTCCGCCTCAGCCTCCGTTTCGGGCTCTGGCTCTATGTTCGCCGGCGGCTGCGCAGGCAGAATGCTAATCATCGTCAGCTCGCCGTAATTGGTGAAGTTGCAGCGCAGAGGGACAAGGTGATAGGGAACGGCCAGCTTTTCCATTCCCGGAGCGGGATACACGGTTTCTACTTGCGGAGTGCCGATGAATACTTCCGGAATGATATAGGGTAGTGTCCATCCCCTGCGTTTCTGTGCTGCAATGGATAATGTGGGGGCCAGTCGATTTCCCTTTGTGGTGTTCCACCAGATAAGATCCATGTGTGAGGCCATGGCGCCGATCAGCCGGCCATCCCGGCTCCAGTTGAACATGTTCGAGAACCCCAGACCCGGGCCGATCCGCTTCTGCTGAAGGGTGCGCAGTGGTTTCGACTGCTTATCCGATACCCAGTTCTTGAAACGCTGCTCCGCATCAGCGTGGCGCGCCGCCGAAACATCCCACACCTGAATCCTCACTCTGTTCGCGACACGGCGTTTGTCGCCACGCTTTGCGGGGAGGTGCATCACGGCGATCTGATTGCTGTCGGGACTCCAGCGACACGGCCCGAAGTTAATGCCGCGCTGATGCATGATCTGTTCTCCGGTCGCTGCTTCGTAAATACGGAAATCGTCAGGGGCCACCGTGGCCAGCATGGCGCCATCGGGGCTCCACCAGATGCCGCGCTGCCAGAAGTTGGTGCGCTGCGAGGGCTCCACAAGCAGTTCATCAGCCGAGACTGACACCCCGAGCGGCCAGAAAGGCTTCAGGCTGCCGGCGCGCCCGCCCAGCGTTACATCGCAGATCTCGATATTGTGCTCGCCCGCGATTGCCAGCAGTCTGTTGTCGCTGGACCACGTGAGACGCGAGTATTGATCGGAAACCGATGGCCTCTCCAGGTTAATGATCTCCTGCATGTTGGGCAGATGCCACACTTTGACAGTCTCGCCATATTCTGCCGCCAGATACCTGCCATCAGGGCTCCACGCCAGAAAGTCGCCCTGAATATCGACTTCCGGCCCCATAAATTTCTGCGTTGCGGGCAGCACTGTGCGGACAGACCGAGCAGGGAAGGCGAAAGCGCCATCATGAAAGGTAGCCACAATGATGCCCCCATCCTCATAAGCCACCGCTACCTGTTTGCCATCCGCGCTCCATGACATCGACAATACGGCGGACATCCGAAATATGCTGGTCGAGAGAAAATGGTAGTGAGCCCATATCCCCAGAATTCCCAGCACCAGAAAGAGCACCGCAGCAGACGCGAGCGAGCGCAGCGGATACGCCCGGACCCAACCCGCAAGGCGCGTCCGCCAGTTCTGGCTGCCCTCAGCGGGCGGACTGGATTGCTGCGTGCTGGCGAGGTCCGTTGCGGGCCGGCTTTGCATCGCGGGATCTGTGTCATCGGAAGCGGTTGCCATAGATCAGGGCTTTGCGGCTGCTGTGGGTGCTCATTTCTGTTCCTAACGTGATGTCCTTTCAACTGCACACCGCAACTGCCTGAGGACTTGGCAAACCTGTGGCTTGGCACCAACAAGAACAAGCCAAACTTACCCGAGATACAGAAAGACTACTCTCTGGATACCGTGTGAATCGCGACCAGACGAGTCAGCAGCGCGTGCATTTCGTTCAGCGGAATCATGTTGGGGCCGTCGGAGGGGGACTGATCCGGATTCGGATGCGTCTCCAGAAACAGCCCGTCGATGCCTACCGCCACCGCCGCGCGTGCCAGCACAGGCACCATGGTGCGGTCACCGCCCGTGGTGGTTCCTTGACCGCCGGGACGCTGCACGGAGTGCGTTGCGTCGAAAATGACGCGATGACCATCAGCGCGCATTTGCGCCAGACCACGCATGTCCACCACCAGGTTATTGTAACCGAATGTTGTGCCGCGCTCGGTAATGTAATAATCCTCGCAGCCTGCTTCCTTCAGCTTTACCGCGATGTTATTCACTTCCTGTGGGGAGAGGAACTGGCCCTTCTTGACGTTCACGGTGCGGCCTGACTTTGCGGCGGCCACCAGGAGATCGGTCTGACGGCAAAGGAATGCGGGAATTTGCAGGACATCAATTACTTCTGCCGCAGCAGGGACCTGAATTGTCTCATGAATATCGGTGATCACCGGGCAGCCTAACTCCGCCTTCACCTTTGCCAGAATCGCGAGACCTTCCTCCAGACCGGGGCCGCGGAACGACTTAACGCTGCTGCGGTTCGCCTTATCAAACGACGCCTTGAAGATCAGCGGAATGGAGAGCGAATCGGTGATCGATTTCAGCTCTCGTGCAATGCGGAATGTCAGCTCTTCACTCTCCAGAACGCACGGGCCGGCAATCAGGAAAAAAGGCGCGGAGGCCATGACAGAAGGAGAGAAGAGCATGAGTTAAGATATTGAAAGCACAATGAATACAGCAAGCGAAAAGCAAAAGAGGGACACATGATGTCCCTCTGAGTGAAGCTTACGAGCGGCGCGCGGACCGGTAATCCAGCGCGGCATGCACAAAGCCCTTAAAGAGCGGGTGCGGCCGGTTGGGCTTGGAGAGGAACTCCGGATGGTACTGGCAGCCCGCGTACCAGGGGTGATCCCGCAGCTCGATCACTTCAGCAAGGCCCGTGGCGGGCGAGGTGCCGGAGATGATCAGGCCTGCCTGCTCCATGCGCTCTTTGTAGTTCGCATTGAACTCGTAGCGATGGCGGTGACGCTCCTGGATGGTATCGATGCCATAGGCGATATGAGCGCGGCTGCCGGGCAGCAGGGCGCATTCATAGGCACCGAGACGCATCGTGCCGCCCAGACGCACGGCGTGCTGCTGGTCGTCCATCAGCGAAATAACGGGATCGGGCGTATCGGCATCAAACTCGGTGCTGTGCGCCTTGGCCAGGCCAAGAACGTTGCGGGCAAACTCCACTACGGCGATCTGCATGCCAAGACACAGCCCCAGATAGGGAATGTCGTTGCGACGCGCGTAACCTGCAGCCTGAATCTTGCCCTCGATACCGCGCACGCCGAAGCCGCCGGGAACCAGAAGTCCATCCACGCCGGCCAGGAACTTGTCCGGGCCTTCGGCTTCGATGTCTTCCGCGTCAATGCTTACGATATCGATCTCGGTATCCGCCTCGGCACCCGCGTGCGTCAGGCTCTCGTAGATCGACTTGTAGGCGTCCTGGTGCTCCATGTACTTGCCCACGACGGCCAGATTGACCTTGTGCGCGGGATTCACCACGCGATCGATAAAGCGGCGCCACGTGGTCATGTCGGCGGGCGGCAGATCCAGCTTCAGCTGCTTGCAGACCAGCTCGTCCAGGCGCTCGCGCTGAAGGACCAGTGGCAGCTCGTAAATGGTGTGGGCGACGTCCTGCTCCTCAATCACTGCTTCGGGCGATACGTTGCAGAACATGGAAAGCTTCTGGCGCAGGTCCCGATCCAGCGGATACTCCGTGCGGCAGATCAGCACGTGCGGCTGGATACCGATTTCGCGCAGCTTGGCCACGCTCTGCTGGGTGGGCTTGCTCTTCAACTCGCCCGCGGCCTTGATGTAGGGGATCAGCGTGACGTGCAGGAACATGGCGTTGTCCCAGCCGACTTCCAGCGCAAACTGGCGGATCGCTTCGAGGAACGGCAGCCCTTCGATATCGCCGGTGGTGCCACCGATTTCCGTGATGACGACGTCGCAGTCATGATACTGGCCGACCTGGCGGATACGCGTCTTGATTTCGTCCGTAACGTGGGGGATGACCTGGACTGTTTTGCCCAGGTAATCGCCGCGGCGCTCTTTGGCGATGACCGCTTCGTAGATCTGGCCGGTGGTCAGATTGTTCTTCCGGGTCAGCTTGCAGCTTGTGAAACGCTCGTAGTGGCCAAGATCCAGATCCGTTTCCGCACCGTCTTCCAGCACATACACTTCGCCGTGCTGGTAGGGGCTCATCGTGCCTGGATCCACATTGAGGTACGGATCGAACTTTTGCAGTGCCACTTTCAGGCCACGACGCTCCAGAAGCGTGCCGAGAGCGGCTGCGGTAAGACCTTTGCCCAGGGAGCTGACAACGCCTCCCGTGACGAATATGTACTTCATACTGTGAGATTTAGGAATGGAGGAGGGAATGGCGTTGTCCGTATTGAAAGTGGAAACTGATGCGCGAAATACGAAAGGGAATTAGGTAAAGCCCCTGAGCCAAACCGTCAAGCATCGAGGCGTTAATTTTCAGCACCGACCCACAACATGGTTGCAGTGCAGCGACTTACAGAACGCCAGTTCTGTCGCCTTTATGCCTGAAGCACTTACCTCAATCACTACTCACAACAACAAAGCTTCACGGAGACACGGCATGTCTCAGCGTGGAGCTTTGGGTGAAAAGGAAAGATTAGTCGTTTATGCCGGACATTTTAGCGTGCGAAAGAGACACCCTATGTCTCCGTGAAAAGCTTAACTTTTCGGCGTAACGGTCACCTCGGCAATCCATAGTTCCGATACCAGCGAGGAGTCGTGCTCCACGGGTGGCTTGCCGATAATGATGTCCATGGTACCTGCCGCGCCGTGCCACTCCTTATCGGCAGAGCCGCCCCACGATTGATAACGCACCACCTTATTGCCATCCATCGCTCCATCCTTGGCGAAGTATTGTTGCGGCTTGAACACTACCTGCTGCCAGTCTGTTCCGGGCTCAATCTTCAGCGTAAACTGATGGCACTGCCTGGTGCTGTCGAGCAGGCGCAGCGTCAGATTGGTAAGCCGCGGATTCTTGATCCAGAATGAGACCTCCGTAATGTCGCCCGCCGCAAACACCCCGGCGGTGCGCACATAGGCGCCGCCCTCGGTAAAGTCCCCTACAAGCTTCAGCGTCGGCTTATCCTTATAGGTCACTTCCTGGTCGACGCTGATGCCGCCTTTCGCGCCCGGGAATTCCCTACCGTTATCAAACTTCCAGCCAAAGTTATCCAGGCTGGATTCCATCAGCGGAACCGGATCCGCTGCATGACAAACGGAGGCGGGGCCAAGCGCGCTGAACAGAAGAGCGGTGCCAAAGCACGCGGCGGAAAGGAGGGCTTTCATGGAAGGAAAATAGGGCACTAAAAAGAAATGTGGCGACGAGAAGTTGCCGCTTTGAAGAAGTAATGCAGATTACCGCTACGCTATCCTCAGCGTCAATGATATTGTTGCCGTTTATCAGGCCCAAGCAGCAGCCCAACTGTTATTCCCGAAAAGATGCGCGCCTGTACATGGCGGGCATCGGGCGCCATGCTACGGTAAATAGCATAATGAACCCCGATACGGTTGTCCGTCTCTTCTTTGTTGGACTGTTTATCCTTAACCTGGCAGCAGGCGTTTATCTGCTGCGTCATCAGGAGCGTCTCTTCGGAGCTAACTCAGGTTTCCATACGGATACGACCGGCGCCCGTGATTACAATAAGCTGCAGGTATGGGCCACCTGGGTTCACGTCGCTCTGCTGACGGGCGCGTTTGCTATTTTTTATTAAGAGGATGGGAAGGGGGGAGCGGCAGAAAGAGATGCCTGGGCAAGCCAGCAATGGCGCGCGGTACAGCGTCCCTTCAGGACGCACGCCTCTTTCACATTACCCAGGGTTACGGCGGACCTGCACCCTGGGCTAAATTGCTCTACCCCTTCGGGGTAGCAGATCCTGCCAACAACATTAAAAAGCCCGAAGCAGCAACTTAGACCATTCGCAGACGTTAATTGGTACAAAGACTGGGATCGATTTTGGGATGAGAGAAAGGCGCGATTGAGGGAGTGCATTAGAATAATGCATGACCGAAAGCGCAACGCTGCTATCGCCCAAAAGCGACCCAGGATTTGTACCAATTAACGTCTGCGATTGGTCTTACTGCCTCGGGCTCTTTCATTGTCTATCGCGGCGTCTGGTCAGGCTTTCACCTTTTTCTTCGCTTCCACAATCTGCGGCACGCCGTCGGCCAGCTCTATTTGCTGGAACAGGATTTCGGGCTTGCCGATGGTGTGGTTGGCCAGTGAGGTGCCGAAGAGCGCGTCTTCCAGCGTGAAGGGCACGTCCGACAGGTTCAGGCGGGCGCGGATTTTCGCGGCGGTCGTCGGCAGTACGGGCGAGATCAGGATGCTGATGCGGCGGAGTGTCTCGGCCAGGTGGGCCAGGATCACGTCGCGGCGTCCGAACTCTTCCGGGGCTTTCAGCTTAAAGGGCTGCGTCTCCTCGATATAGAGGTTGCCGGCGTGCACCAGCTTCCAGGCTTCCTGCAGGGCCACGTTGACCTGATAAGTATCCAGCGCGGCGCGGTAGGAATCCAGCAGATGGTTAGATCGCAGCGGAGCTTCGGGGACAGAAGGCGCGGATGAATCATACCCTGGCACAACACCTTCCCTGTAGCTGTTGATCATGGAGACCACACGCTGAACAAGATTGCCCAGCTGCTTCAACAGTTCGCTGTTGTACAGATCCACAAAGCGCTGATCAGAGAAATCCGCGTCCTGACCTATGACCATTTCGCGTGTGACGAAATAGCGTAGCGCATCGGGGCCAAACGTCTCGATATAGGGCTTGGGATCGACGACGTTGCCCTTCGATTTACTCATTTTCGCCCCTGAGTTCAGCCACCAGCCGTGGACAAGCAATGTCCCTGGGGCTTCCAGGCCCAGCGCATGGAGCATAATGGGCCAGTACACGCCGTGCGGAGGTACCAGAATGTCCTTGCCGATCACGTGGACGTCGGCTGGCCAGTGGTCGAACGCATTACCTTCCGCATCAGTGCCACGGGCGAAGGAGACGTAGTTGACGAGAGCGTCGAACCACACATAGGTCACGTACCCTTCGTCGAACGGCAGGGGAATTCCCCACTCCAGGCGGCTCCTGGGGCGCGAGATACAGAGATCGTTCAGCGGCCGCTCCA
This sequence comes from Methylacidiphilales bacterium, assembly GCA_041287705.1. GTDB lineage: Bacteria > Verrucomicrobiota > Verrucomicrobiia > Methylacidiphilales > UBA1321 > LW23. Next base: position 6,923 of record JBGGNE010000446.1, read on the forward strand.
GCGCGTTCAGTACGTCGTTGCGGCGGAAGCTCGGCACGATGAACTTTTCGTTGTCCAGAATGTGCTGCTTCAGCCAGCCCTGATATTTGGAGAGGCGGAAGTAGTAGTTGGGTTCCTTGAAGGGGACGACGTCGCCGAAGATCTCGGGCCACTGGCCGTCGACCTGATCTTTTTCCGTCACAAACTGTTCCTGGCGAACGCTGTAGAAGCCCTCGTACTCCTGCAGGTACAGATCGCCCTGATCGTACAGTTTTTGCAGGAAGCTGCGGACAATATCCTTGTGATTGGGCGCCGTGGTACGGACCCAGCGGTTGTAGGTGATGCCCAGGCTGTCCGCCAGCGCACGGAAATCGGCCTGAACGCGATCGCAGAACTCCTGCGGTGGAACGCCCTGTTTCTGCGCGGACTGCTGCACTTTCTGCCCATGCTCGTCCACGCCTGTAAGAAAGAAGACTTCGCGACCGGACAGGCGCTTGTAGCGGGCGATAACGTCCGCAAGAATCTTCTCGTATGCGTGGCCGAGGTGGGGCTGGCCGTTGACGTAATCAATAGCTGTTGTAATGAGATAGGAAGGGGTATTCAGGGGCATAAAATGGATGTTTACCGGCAGGTGCGCCGGACCCTGTTTTCAGGGAGATGAGATTGCTGCGAGAGGGAAGGGATGAATAGAGATAGAGAGCGCTGTAACAAATGAAAAGCGCACTCTGATGCTGACCAACAACGTAACGCAACACGACAGAAACGTAATGTACGGCGACTGCACGCGACAGGCAACATGTGACTGAAGACAGGCGACGCAGTGCGGCGCGTTACGAAGAGGAAACATGATTTGGCGAAAGCTCGAAGCGGCGAGACATGCCGCAACAGGGAGCCGTCGCCGCATTACATTCGGCGCGACTCATCCCCATGCATGGCGAGCGCCTTGACTGGAATGCAGTCGGCGGCCAGGCCAATAATGGCGGAGATGAGAATGGTGCTCACTGGCGTAGAAGGAGTGAAAATGAAGATGAAGTTCCTATTCCTGAAGGCGACTTATAAAGTATAAGGCGAGACGACAAAAGTTCAAGTTCTGTTTTATGTTCGCAAAAACTGTGCAGCTTCTTACATAGACGTGGATCGGAGGCCTGAAGTTATTCTCTTAGACACTTATCCTCTTACACGAATTTCAATAACACCGCGCGAAGCACCGTTTCCGAGTCGCGCCCCGTCATTATTAAGACGGCGTGATCCCGCGCACTTACCACGCCGTAGGGAATTATCTCGGCCTTAACGGGGTTCGACATCGACATATTATATGCACCCCACAGTGAGATATTGCCATCCTCCTCCCCTTCATAATCCCGGGGCACAATGCTGTCATCATTGTAGTGCGCGGAATCGTAAATGCCGATGGTATTGAGGTTATTGGAAGGAGAATCCGGCAACAGATCCCAGTCCAGGGCATGCAGGCGGGCGATATCCGCGCGGCAATCCTCATGCACTGCCAGCAGTTCATCCAGACCTCCGTTCGTTTTGGGGGAAGCACGGTAGAAAACCGTCCACAATCCTCTGCCGATGTTACCCAGCAGAATAATCTCATCGCCCGCAAACTGAATTTCCAGCGCGTGCGTCAGGGCAACCAGCCGCTGCTCCGTTTCCTCCAGCACATCGTTATCCGGGGCCGCGCCGTCCGCTATCGCCATGGTGCTGCCGGTTGCCAGAAACTCACCTGCTTTGGTATAGCTGTTGTAGGAGTAAACCGGGCTCAGCGCTCCAGATGCAGGGCGCACGGCCACGTCCTCGCGCTTCAGGGCAATCGTCAGCTCCTCCGTTTCGTTGACCGCCGAGGCAATGCCGCACCTGTAGCCATGCGCAATCACCAGGATGTGGCCGGTATCGGCTCCGAAAACGCCATGGATGCCGATCCCCTCAAAGTCCTTCCGCGTCACCTGCTTGCCGCTTATCAGATCCGTCAGGACCTTAAAGACATCGCCGGCGCTGGGCCTGGGAGGTTTGGCGGTGCCGGCAGGCTTTGGTCCGGCGGGATCCTGTCGCTGCAGCCATGGGGCCAGGAGCGCTTTACCCTGCTCGTTCGTGGAGGCAGTCAGGGGAACGGGGATATCCGGCTGCTCGGGTTCAAACAGACACCACAGCCGGGCGCCGGGAATCTTCTGCTTTGTATCTGCGTCAACAACATGGACCGTCAGAGTGTTGTAAGGCATAGGGCGTGCCGGAGAAGGCTGATGGCCGTCGTTATTCTTGCTCCTGATCCTGTCCTTTCTGGTTGCTTATTCAAGCCGTATATCGAGTGTGGCGGAGAATTTTCGTAATATTTTGCTTCTAAAGCGCGGAACATTTGCTACGATGGCAGGCGGTTTTGTGCTGTTGCCTTTTGGCGCGTCTGTTTCTGGCCCCGCTATGTGCGGGGAGAATCCTGGCCGCGCAGAAATCTGCTGCCCATAACTTCTTACAGAAGCCTGGCCCGCATGGCCGGCGACGGTGCGGCGCTTCCACATCGCCGGGGTTAACCACCCGGCATGGATCGCCACGCCTCGCGCCTTCCACGCGGGCCAGGGTTTTTTTGCGCTCACAAGACATGGCGCGGCGCCTGGGCTCGATGTCCGTAGGTCCGTTCCACTACCTGATTACATGAATACGATACTCGTCGGTGCCCAATGGGGCGATGAAGGCAAAGGCAAAATTATTGACGTCCTTATGGAGCAGGCGGATCTCGCTGTGCGCACCCAGGGCGGCAACAACGCGGGCCATACTGTCGAAGTGGGCAGCGAAAAGTTTGTGCTTCATCTCATCCCAAGCGGCATTCTGCGCACCGACAAGAAGTGCGTCATCGGTAATGGCGTGGTGATCGACCCCGTGTCGCTGATGGGCGAAATCACCAGCCTCATGAAGCGTGGTATCGACCCCAAGGGCCGCCTTTTCATCGCCGAAACCGCGCACGTTGTGCTGCCGTACCACAGGCAGATCGATGAGCAGCGCGAGCTCCGCAAGGGCGACGGCAAGATCGGCACCACCAAGCGCGGCATCGGCCCGGCGTATGGCGACAAAGCCGCGCGCACCGGTCTGCGCATGGTCGATCTCATTGACCCTGAAGTGTTCTGCGCGAAGCTGAAGGATCGCCTGGAAGAGAATAACGCGATTGTGCGCGGCCTGGGCGGCGAGCCCCGCTGCGATATCGAAGTGACCAACGCGCTGAAGGAAGCCGCCGCGTTCCTGGCCCCGTTTGTCATCAACACGGTGACCTACCTGCACGAGGAAATTGCGAAGAAGCGCAATATTCTGTTTGAAGGCGCTCAGGGCACCTTTCTGGATATCGATTTCGGCACGTATCCATATGTCACTTCCTCCAACACGACTGCCGGCGGCGCCTGTACGGGTTCCGGCGTGCCCCCGCACCGCATGGATCGCGTGCTGGGCGTGATGAAGGCCTACACGACACGCGTGGGCGAAGGCCCGATGCCGAGCGAGAGCGACCAGATCGGCGACATGCTGCACGCCATGGGCCGCGAATTCGGCAGCACCACGGGCCGCGCCCGCCGCTGCGGGTGGTTCGATGCCGCCATCACGCGCTTCGCCCAGATGATCAACGGTATCGATGAGATCGCCGTGACCAACCTGGACGGTCTCGACACACTGGAGGAAATCCAGGTGTGCACCCACTACGAGCGCAACGGCAAGCGCGTGGATTTCCCCCCCGCGGACCTGCGCGCCTTCGGCGAGTGCAAGGCCGTCTACAAGACGTTCCCCGGTTGGAAGCAGAGTACCAGCGAAGTGCGCCGCTTTACGGATCTGCCCGTCAATGCGCAGTCGTATCTCCTCGCGCTGGCTGACTTTACGGGTGCCAGACTGGCGATCGTGAGCGTCGGGCCGCAGCGCGACCAGACCTTCTGGGTTTAACTTGTCGAGTTACTCGCTACCGGTCCAATGCCGCGAAGCTTTGCTTCGTTCCTCATATGCCATGGCAGATCGATCCTTCGAGCTGCCCGTGTCTGAATGCCTCGGAGCTCTGCTCCGAGGTTCTTTACTACGACCCGTAACCTCCTGCACCAGGAGTTGCCACGCGCATGAATTGACGCAGGCGTTCTTCTGAAGCATGATCACAGGCGTGTTCCATCAATGGGACACGCCTGTTTGTTTTCCATGAGGAGCAGTGTCGGGCTTGGCTGGCTTTGGTATTTCTATTTCGCGCAGATGACTCAAATAGGCGCCGTATAACGCTTCTCCACCTCTTTGCGGATGGCGTCGCGGCTTTCTTTGGCGGGGAGTTCGGGCTCTTGCTTTTCAATCTGTTCGGCGGCGGCGACGAGTTCGTCGTTTTTGATGACTTCGCGGAACCAGCCGGAGTAATCGCCGCGGCGCAGGTGGTAGAGCCATGTTTCATCGTCCACGCCGTCGGCCAGTTGCAGGAAAACGAGCAGATTGTAGGCGCGCAGGTTTAGCTTGTTGTCCGGGCCGCGGAAGTAGAAGGAGCCGGATTCATCGAGCTTTCCGGCAGCGTATTTGCGGATGTGACGGCGGCGCTCCTGCTGCGGAACATCGGCGCGGAACCAGAACGGATGCTGTGCCGGCGAGCGCCACCAGGCAATAACTTCGCCGGACTTCAGATCCACGTCGGGTATGGGCGGTACCGGTTCGCCCAGTATCTCGCAGAAGCGGCCGACCGTCTTTGCGGGCGTTTCGCCGATCGTCAGGATGAGGTTGACGCCCTTCAACACGGCGGGCGCCACGTGGTCGGGGAAGCAGGTGATCATGACGAGGCCGCTGACATCCGATGTACCAAGCGAGCCCGGCGCCCACTCGGCGGGGGCCAGGTGATGCGTTTCGTCGAGGATGATCCAGTGCGGACGGGCGGTGCGCGTGCGCAATTCCAGCAGGGCGGACATCAGTTTATCGAAGATAGCGGGGCGATCCTCCAGGCGCACGCCGACGAGGTTGACGACGCAGTTTTGCTCCGGTTTAGCCAGCAGCGACATCACCGCCTCCAGCTGTGGCGGATGCTCGGCATCACCAACAACTACCGCATCCTCCAACTGGTCGTAGTCACCTTCGGGATCGAGAATGCAGTACTGATACTTCTGCGCGGTCAGTTTCTCCAGAAACATTGTGGCCAGTGTGGATTTGCCCGCGCCGGATGTACCGGCGATGAGGACGTTGGCGCCGTAGGGCTGCAGGGCAAATTCCTTGCCGTCCAGGTTATCGCCCAGGCGCAGATCGTGGCGGTGCAGGCTCGGCTCAATCGTCTTGAGATCATCAGCAAGAAGCTGATGGATAAGTTCTTCCACGCCGCACCCGTGATCGCGCTGCGTTACCCAGTCCGCGCGCTCCTTGACGCTGGGCAGGGCGTTGGCCACGGCCACGCCGCACTCGCAGGTGCTGAGCAGCGCGTGATCGTTTTCGGCATCTCCCACGCCCACGACGTCATGGGGCGACAAGCCCAGCTCCTTCAGCGCGGCCACCAGTCCGCTGGCTTTGTTGGTGCCCGAGGGCAGAACCATGACAGCGCCTTTATTAAAGACGACCTGAAGCTCCAGACCCAGCTCGTGAATCGTATCCAGCACGGCCTGCTCGTGCGGCGTCCAGGTGGCGACGATAACGCGGCCGACAGAGAGTGGAGAAACGCCGCGCTGGCGCAATTTCACGACAAAGGCGGGCGGCGGTGCTTCGCCCAGCGGTGTTTCCTGACGTTTGGCGGGATCGTACAGCAGCGCGCCGTTTTCCGCCACGATGCGGTCGAAAAGCTGAAGCGTGGGCTCTGGGAGGAGGCGAAACATGTCGGTCATTTCGCGACCGGTAACCAGGATGATCTTACGGCCCGAGGCACGCAACTTTTCCAGGGCATGAATGGCAGGCTCTGGCACTGCACCATCGTGTGCCAGTGTTCCGTCATAGTCAGTTGCCAGGGCTAAATATCTCATCACCTAATGTAGCACAGAATGCGCAAATCGATGGATGGGATGACCCAGCACCCGGACTCATTTCTGGGTTTCCACGAGCAGATCCGCCAGATTGCGGCGGGCAAAGTCGAGAAGCCGCTCCGGATCTTCGATCCAGTCCGCCGGCGCGCCAAAGTAACGCTGTGCGGTGACCGTGCGTTTGCTGGAGGTATAGGAGAAAGCCTCGCCGCCGGCCTGCCGCAGCTCTTCGCGCAGACTCTCGGCGCCTACCCGAAAATAGAGCTCGCCATCGTGAACCATAGCGAGCTGCTCGCTGCCAACCCGCAGTTGCTGGCCTCCAAAGAAACGCGCCACACTGACGTCGCCAAGAGGGCGCAGCAGATCCGCAATATGCTCCGCGAACTGGCGGGACGCGGAGGATGCAGCTGGCTTCGCGGTCATGTCTCGCTTTGATGAAGAACGCGGCGCTCGGGAGGCACTCATCCGGCTAAAATGACGCCTGATGGGGTCTGTTGCAAGGTATCTTAACATAGACGGAGACAGGGAGGCTGGATCTCCCGACCTGTATCCATCGGGCATAAGCGCGCATTTTTCACTTTTCCTGGTCAGTCGATTCTTTATAACGCCTATATGAAAATAGAAGGATTGCGCAGTCCCTACGAACTCGTGGGCGGCATTGTGTACTTTGGACGTCTGGTGGATAAGGTTCGCCTCGCTGCGGCGGGCAAGCTTCCGCCCGAATACGCTGAGAACCTTGGTATCGGATTTGATGGCCGTTGCGCCACGTTTCTCAACATCAGCTACGATGCGCTGAAAGAGCATGTGCTGCATGCCGCAGAAGGCGACGAAGCATCGGATGAGGCGATCTTTACCTGGGCCACCGAGCATGGACGTAAACCTACCGACTTCGATGTCGAGCTTTGGAACAGCTTCATGACCAAGCGCTGCTGGCGCGATGCCGGACTGCCCGTTCTGCGCCGCCGCCTGAAGGAACTAGGCGCCCCGCTGGATGGCTCCATCCTCACCATGTTTGACTATATCGATCTGGATGAAGGTCACCCGCCCCGCAAGTTCCCGGCGATTACGGATGACGTGATCTGAGGCTGGGCCGCTTTGCACGCTTTGGACGGGGATTTTTTCACCGCCAAGACACGAAGACACCAGGTTTCGGAGGGGAATCCCTTCTCTTTGAGCATTTGGAAAGTTGACCATCTGCATCACTATCAATCGCATCCCTGCAATGTTCTTCCTTACTTTCCGGGCTTGCGCAAACGCGGTGGACGCATAGCCTGTATTGCTCCGCCGTTCTTGCCTTCGGCCCTGCTTTATTCCTTTTTTCTACCCGGCCTGCATGATCTCCATCGACGTCCGCAATCTTACCAAGATATACCGCACCTACGTGAAGGAGCCGGGCTTTCTCGGCGCTTTGAAGGGGCTGGGCTCACGAAAATATAAGGAGACTGCGGCGGCGAAGGACGTTTCTTTTCAGGTAGAGGAAGGGGAGTTGGTCGGATTCCTGGGGCCGAACGGCGCCGGTAAGACGACGACGCTAAAGATGCTCAGCGGGCTGCTGCACCCCAGCCGCGGCGAGGCCAGGGTGCTGGGCTACACGCCGTGGGAGAGGCATAACGAATTCAAGCGGCTTTTTGCGCTGGTGCTGGGGCAGAAGAATCAGCTCTGGTGGGATCTGCCCGCGGCGGAATCGCTGGAGCTGAACCGGGTGATCTACGGCCTGGACAAGAAGCAGGGCGAGAAGGTGCGCGACGAACTGACGGAGATGCTGGATGTGCGCGACAAACTGCACATCATGGTGCGCGAGCTCTCCCTGGGTGAGCGCATGAAGTTTGAGCTGATAGCCGCGCTGCAGCACGGCCCTCGCGTTCTCTTTCTGGATGAACCGACGATCGGTCTGGACGTAGTCTCTCAAAAGAAGGTGCGCGAGTTCCTGGCCGACTACTCATCCAGACGGAAGATCACTACACTGCTGACCAGCCACTACATGCAGGATATTGAGCAACTGTGCGAGCGCGTTATTATTATAGACGAAGGCAGCGTGCATTTTGACGGTCCGCTGCGCGAAATTACGGAGAAGTTTTCCACACATAAACTGGTAACGGTTAAACGGTCCAAAGGCTTAAAGAAGGATTATGACTATACTCCGCTGGGCGAAGTAGTGGAGAAAAGTGTGGAGGAAGTGAAGCTGAAGGTATTACGTTCTCAGGTGGTCAATGTCTGCCGCGAAGTACTGGAAACTCTGGATGCGGACGATCTTGACATTGAGGAAGTACCGATCGAAGATATTATCCGCGAAGTGTTCTCCAATAAAGACAAGTCGAAAGCCGCCTGATCAGGTTCAAAATCAGGCCGCTTGAATGTTCTCATGAAAGCGCGCCACTACATCCTGGTTCTGCTCGCGTCTCTGCCGGACAGCGCAGAACCTGTGGCCTCCCAGAAAAGGAGATGCTCCATCTCCCGGCGTTGTTATGGATGTATGACGGAAGGTGGTCATATGTAGTTTGATGTCCGAAGCAATGAGGGCTGGACTAAATCCATGCTCACTTTCGATATCTGGTGCTATTTCTATGGCATGAGCACTTATTCTAATACGCTTTCAAGCTGAGCCGAATATGCTTGTCCTTTTTGTCAATAACCGCGTTGCTCGTCGGTCACTTATTATTCTAATAGGCTCCCTCCTCGCGCCTCGCTATTGACAAAAAAACTGCGCATCTTCACCTCATCTTGAAAGCGAATTAGAATTAGACCAATTCAACCGCGTCTTGCCTGCACCTCAAAATCAATCCCGGCTTTCCTCCCAACTAACGATGCCAAATGGTCTTATTTCTATCTGAATGAGCCGTATCTTGCCTTAATATCTGGGAGACTCACGCGGAACACAAAGAAAAGATAAAGAAGCACTTAAGGCAGTAATATCAGACAGCATAATATTAAAGAAATTCGTTAAGCACAAATAATTAAGAGATGTCGGCTTTTGGCAGCATGGCTTCTGAATCAGGGCGGATTAGACAGCGCTGTTGTTTTATCTTGTCTTACCGCCCGATACGAAATAACGTACACGTTTTTCAGGGCAATGGGACTTGTATGGAGCTAACTAACTTTACTGCTACAACTGTATAGCAATGCTTTTGCTCCAGCATCCCTGTTTGCCTTCACTGCGAATTTCTTATCCACCTCCATGGCTTCCATCGAAACTGATCCCTCCGCCAAGCTGCGCGGACTTATCATCGGCACCGCGGTGGGGGATTCCCTTGGCCTGCCGTTTGAGGGGCGCGGCCCTCGCTTTGCCTCCAGGCCGGGCGAGAGCGGCAACAGCATGGCGATCACAGCCGAAAGCTCCATCCCCACTTCGGTATGGCAGCAGAATCTGGTGCTGGGTAATGGCCTGATAAGCGACGACACCGAGCACGCGATACTGGTGCTGGAGGCCCTGGCTTCCGCTCCGTCCGATGTGGATGAGTTTCAGCGGAATCTGGCGATGCGTATGCGCTGGTGGTTCCTGGCGATGCCGCCCGGCATTGGCATGGCAACGCTGAAGGCGTGTCTTAGACTATGGCTCAGCTTTTCGCCGAAACGCAGCGGCGTGGTTTCCGGCGGCAACGGCCCCTCCATGCGCGCGGCGCTGATTGGCGCGCTGCGCTGGGAAGGCAGTGCGGTGCGGCGCAATGCGCTGGTACGCGCTTCCAGCATCATAACGCACACAGATCCCCGCGCGCTTATTGGCGCTGAAGCAGTGGCGGAAGTGGCCGCCTGGGAAATGCGTCGCGGTATCGCCGCCGCAGATGAGGAAGGCGTTACGCTGCCCTCGGTCACAGAGCTTCAGACGCTGCTGCTCGGCCTTCCTTCCGCCTCCGAGGTGAAAGACTGGGGCATGATTGTGGAGCACATGCGCACGGCCATGGAGCAGCGTGAGACTGTCGCGACGTTCTGCGCGCGTCTGGCCGCCGATACGAGCATTGAAGTCCGGATGAATCTGGCCAAAGGCGTGAGCGGCTTCACCCTGCACACGGTGCCGGTCGCGATTTACACCTGGCTGCGCTATTACGGGGAGTTCCCCGAGGCGCTGGCCGCAGTGCTGGAGCTGGGCGGTGACACCGATACCGTTGCGGCGATAACCGGCGCGCTGGCCGGCTGTACGTGTGGCGATATCCATATACCGGAGGAATGGCAGAAGAAGATCATCACGCGCCCGTTTTCGCTGGATCGCGCGTGTGAAATCGCCGAAGCCGTGCTGGCCGGCGATCCCGTTACCGGCCCAACCTTCGCCGCTGCCAAGCGTCAGGCCGCCATTCTGGCTTTGGGCGAGACCCCCGAAGCAATAGCGGCAGCCTCTGCGGCCGTGGTCGCTCCTACCAAAGATGAGCTGGCCGAAGCGAGCCGCGCTCCTTCGCCCGTGCTTCGCTATCCCGTGCATCTGCTGCGCAATGCCGTGACGTTTCCGCTTCTGCTGTTACATCTGTTGCTTGTGCTTTTAAGAGTGCGCTGAGGAAGTGAACAGCGCAGCGTATGTGACAGGTTTTCTATTGGTATTCAATAAGATTAACCTGCCATGTTCTGGCCCAGGACATGAAGTAAGGATAGAAGATCGGCACCTCGTTCACCATATAGACCACGGGGCCGTAGCAGAGCAGAAAGCGCTCGGCGCCTTCCTTCGGAACTGAGGTGATCTCCACGCGTTTGATGCGGGAGCGGCCTGATATCTCCACTCCCAGCATGTTTGCCGCGGGGGCGAAGCTGAGCACATACAGGGGTGGCAACACCAGAACCATGGCGATCAGGATCATCACCCAGCGCGGGATGGGGAATGGGGGCAGGGGATTCTCGTCCGACTCGGATTCCACGGGCTGCGGCGGCAAAGTAGTCATGGAGTACGAGAGGCAGTAGTCTTACAATTCCAGACTGCCGATCAACGCCAGTGAGGCTGTATAGCTGTGGATAAAACTGCGGTCTCCCACGGGCCCGATCTCGCCATTGGCGAAGAAGCCGGCCAGGGGCACGCCGGGAAAATGCCGCACCACCGCCTTCGCGTCGTGGCTGGGTACGCCGAAGAGGCCCACGCCGCGTCCGTTGCAGGTGCAGAGAAAGCCCGCGACGGGTTTGAAGGGCGCCATGTCTTTGGCTTCGCGGGAGAGCATTTTGTGCAGATCTTCGGAGGCGGACTCCGCGTCGCGCAGGTGATACTGCATGGTCTGACCCACGCGGGGCTTGCCGCTGATCGCCACGGCACCCGTGTGAGGATCCGCCGCTATGATGTTACGCACCAGAAAGTCGCCGCGTTTGAAATCTTCCACATACTCATTCATGGCCAGGCCGGCGAAAAGATGACCCTTGGCGCGTTCTTTTTCGCTGTTGCTCAGCCTGCGGAAAACATCGTTCAGCACTTCATAAGCAGGCTTGCCGCCCAGGCTCAGCAGCACGTTCTTTTCCGTATGCGTCACCGTCAGCGGCTCGCCGATCGGGCGGCAGCCCTGGCTTACCACGCAGCGCACTTCCAGATTTCCGCAAAGCGCCACGGCAACCGCGCCTTCAACAATGCGGTCATCCATAAAGATCCACGCTTCAGGATCCCCGGTTGTGCTGCTGGCCAGACCGCCGAACGTGGGCACGCGCGGGTAGGCTTCGTTCCAGCGGCGCAGCCACGGATCGATGTTCAGTTGAAAAGGATTGCTCAACACCAGCCAGGCCTTCACCGCTTCCGGCATTACTCCGGTTTCGTGGTGCCAATAGCCGGGGCCGTTGGCGTCCTCCACAGTGCGCTCGTTAAAGGTGAAGGGGACAGCCTGGCAGTCGGGCAGGGAAAGCAGCAGCATCGTAAAGCCACTCTCCTCCTCCGTCTCCAGCGCGTCGCCCACAAGCCCGTAGGCGCTGCTGCCGACCAGGAGCGGTACATGTGCGTGCAACCGAATGAGTTCCAGGAAATCGGTGAGGTGCGGGATATAGTCGCTGGAGACGAAGACCAGGCCCAGCGTAGGGTTTACGCCCAGGTCGGCCAGCGCCGTACGCGCGGCCTCCTTGACGGCCGCTTCGGAATAATTTCCAGCGACGTATTTCGATACCGCAGCGAGCTTATTAGGGGCGCCCATGGCTATAATTTCTTGCAATACTGCAAATGTGTCAATCAGGTTAACCTTCTTGGAGGAAATAGGCAACGGTGTTACGATTAAAACGAAGCACCGCGGCGGTCTTGAACCTTCCCACGAAAACAGAAGCAAATCCTGCGGCGCTAAGCGACTAATTTTCGCACAGAATGCGGGCGACGTGAAGACGGGCTCTCCATGGGCAGGGCAGGGGAGCTCAAATACTGGTGGGTGTTGTAGCGCTGACTTGGCAAGCAGCTGTTCTGCTGATAGACTGCCGGCGTGCCATCCGCAACCCGCATTACCACGTTGTTTCTTGATATCGGCGGCGTACTCCTTACCAACGGGTGGGACCGCCAACTGCGCCGCAAAGCGGCTGAAAAATTCGGCGTCGACCACGCTGAAATGGAGCATCGCCACCACCTGACCTACGACACCTATGAGGTCGGCAAGATGAGTCTGGAGGAATACCTGCGACGCATCGTCTTCTACGAGCCCCGCGTCTTCACGCCGGACGAACTCACGAAGTGGATTCTGGAAGAAGCCCGTCCCTACCCGGACATGATCCGCCTCGTCAAACAGCTGGGCGCCGCCTACGGGCTGAAGATCGCAGTGGTAAGTAATGAAGGCCGCGAACTTGCCGAAGACCGCATTGAGCGCTTTCGACTGGGCGAGTTTGTCAGCTTCTTTATTATGTCCAGCTTCGTGCACTTCCGTAAACCGGACGAAGATATCTACCGTGTGGCTTTAGACATAGCGCAGGTAAAGCCGGAGCAGGTGGCCTACATTGAGGATCGCCCGATGTTCTGCGAAGTCGCCAGCCGCATAGGTCTGAAAAGCGTGCTGAACGAGAACTTTGCTGATACTCAAAAGCAGTTGGCGGATCTGGGTCTGGTATTGTAGAAACCGCAAAGCAGCTCGGCCTTGTGCCATGTAATTACCGTGGGATGTTGTATTATGGTGACAAACGATGCCGCATCCCACCCTGTCTCCATGGGCGCCGCGACGCCAGTTCCTGCCACGCTGCCATCCGCTTCTCCAGATTCCCCGTCGCTGGTTGAGCACAGGAAGGCGCGGCGTGGTGCTGTTCCCTATGGCAACATCGCCGTGGTGATTGCGCTGCTGCTTTGTCTCTATGTGTTTAGCATGGTGCCGGTGGCTCGCTTATATCGGTACCGGGTGGCTTCGTCCGGCTTGCTTGGAAACCCCGTGCCGATACGAGTTGATGAAAGGATCGCGTACTCCTTGTATTATCCGCTCATCTACATCTCCAGCCAGAATGAGTTGGCCTATATGCTAACGGAGAAATACAATGAAATATGGAGCAGCATGATTCCTGTGCATTTGGACTCCAACAGCTGGTGGCGCATCCGGATTTTGAATCAATATTTTGCCTCCTTGAAAAAGGAGTTAAAGTCCGGCGCAAGCTTTCCGGATGCTTATGAGGCTGTAGATGAAAAGACGCCGGAATTTATGAAAAGGTGTATCAAGGAGAATATAAACCCGTAGTGCACGGCATCGGCACCTCGGCAGCCTTTCCTCATATGGATTCCTCGCCACCACGGTCGCCTTCAGTGGATGCATCTTTGCCGGTGCGGGAAACCGCGCCGCGATCGAAGCATATTCCCTGGCTTACGTGGCAGTCTGCGGTTGTGCTGGTGCCGGGGATTTGCCTCATCTATATCCTGAGTCTGGTGCCCATGGCGCGCGTCTACCGGCTGCTTGCTACACCGGCTGGTCCGTCGTTGCACGAGAAAGTAGTCATGGCCTTTTACTCGCCATTGCTTCACATCATCAAGACCAGCAAAGAGGCATCGGATCTTACCGAAAAATATAACGTGTTTTGCTCTTATCTGATACCGGTGGGGCCAGGCAATGGTATCAGCTGGTGGCGTATCCACAGGTGGGATAAGAATATGAACAACATAGACGCTGCCAGCAAACGGGGCGACGGTCCCGAGGTCATACAGATTTTTATTGAGGAAGCTGCGGAAAATCTTAAGGAACCGTAGTTTCGGAACGTAGTCTGATATTGTACGTCACCCGCTCCTGTCATCAACTTCATATGGCCGACCCCTTTCCAAACATTCCGCCGGTTCCTCCCTCTCCTGGCGCCGCGCCCGTTCCTGCTCCCTCTCCGCCTGATCCGGCTGCATCTGTCGCGTCTTCTCCAGCTCCTTCACGTCCTCTTCCGCCGCCGTCCCCGCAGGCTGTTGTGCCGCCGCCGGCTCCGCTTCCTGCACCGGCCGCTCCCTTCTCCTCAGTGGCTCCGGCAGAGCGTGAGCGTCGAAAAGGGTATGATCCCACCAATCTTGCGGTGGCTATTGTTATTCTGCTTGTGGGCTATATGGTTAGCTTCGGACCTGTCGCGGCGTTCTATGCACAATATCCGCGCTCTAAGTTTACATGGCACCATACTATTGCCTACTACCTCTACAAGCCGGTACAGATTACGGTGCATGCAGTTCCCGTGCTGGATGTGCCTACGGCCAATTATGTCAAATTCTGGATAAGGATACTGCAAAGCGGCGGCAGTAAGTACTCGCGCGATCCCATGGATATCTTTGCCGAAAGCTACGTGGTGGGGTAGCGTCCCGCTGCCGCGTGCAAAGGATCGCTTTTAGGGGTATATTAACGCTGCTATGCCGGCTCATGATGTTGTCACTTCACCTTCCCCGCCCGAGGCTGCATCCGGCGGGGGAGCGGGGATGGGCGCGTCTTTCATGGATCACGGCGCTCGAGGGCTGCGGGGCGTTGCAGGCAACCCCTATTCCTTTGCCGCGGCCTGCTTCATAGCGGCGGCTGCGCTCTACATCCTTAGCCTGGGGCCGGTGCTGGGCTTCTACTCCTCGCAACCCACGCTCTGGGATACCTGGCATTGCCGCGCCGCAATTACTGCCTACTCGCCGGTTGACTGGGCCTGCCAGAAGAATCTGTATCTCGCCAAAGTAGTAACAAAATATCGCGTGGGCTGGTACCGCTACTTCATGGGCTCTCCACGCATTTCGCCCGCCACGGGTCTTCCTGTTTCGCCTCCAACAAAGAAAGCACCGTAACGGCTGGCACGCCACAATACCTCTATGGATGACCCGCGCTTCCCTGATTCAAACGACCCGTCCTCTGACGGCGCTCCACGGCGCCCACGAGGGATCGGCGGCACCACCACCACCGCGATTGCGGCGGCGTTTATTCTTTATATTCTGAGTATTGGACCAGTCGCGGCGTTTTATCAGTCCAATCCTCATCTCAGCGATACCTGGCATTCCAATGCGCTACGTACATGTTATGCGCCGATTATCTATCTGTGCAATGCCATCGTACCGATGCGGAATCTGCTCGTCTCTTATCTTGAACTCTGTGATTCGCTGTTCTTTACAAAGGGCCGGCTTGTGGGCTGCAGCGTGCCACGGGTAGCCGCTCCGACTTCTGCAACCAGCAAGGCGCCAGCGTACTCTCCATCTTCTTCAGGCTCGGCTTCTCCCGCAGCAGCGCCATCGACCAATGCTGCTCCTCTTTCGCCTGCGGAAACTGCTTCAGAGAAATAGATCTGCGGCAGATCAGGCTCCGGCTGCAAACTACGCCTTTTTTCCCATGAACGACACGCATTTACACGATGAGGCACCTTCTCCGTCTCGGAAAAAGGCTCGTTACTCGGGTGCGACGTGTACGCTCACGGTTCTGGCGGCTGCGTTTATTATCTACGTCCTGAGCATCGGCCCGGCGATTGCCTTTATCATCACCCATCCTTCCATGCCCGAAAATCAGACGGACGTCATATTCGACTTCTATGCGCCCCTCTTTTTCGTGATTCAGCGCAATGAATTCCTGGCGCGCATTCATATGGAGTACTGCTCCTGGTGTGAAGCCAATCTCTTCCCTCAAAACCTGCCGTCATACACGCCGGCTCCTTTGACAACGCCGCCCGCACCTGCCGGCAAAGAGGAGTGAGGATTGCTCTGAGTTCGTTCCCCAGGTAAATCTGGTGCTGAGTGCGTGGATGCTCGTCCCCCTCGGCTCCGGAGTCTCGCGATTCTCGACGTAGATAGCTGCCGCAAGAATGCTCTTCTCCATTTATGAACGATCCGCGCCCCGTTCCACCAGATGCTCCTGAAACCTCTGACACGCCTCAGCCAAAGCGGCGAGGCAGTGGTACCACCGCAATCGCGATTTTGGCGGCAGTTCTTCTCTATCCTTTGAGCCTTGGGCCTGCTTCTGCGTTTTATCAGGCTAATCCCCATTACCAAAATACGTGGCACCTTAAAATATGTCGCACGTTCTATGCGCCTCTTGGTTTTCTGGTAAAGAGTTATGAGCCTTTACAGAGTGTGGTTATGGCTTACTCAGATTTCTGTCGTTCGGTTCTGTATCCCCACTCTTTGGTTCCCCACGTTCGTGGTATATCTTCCGCCCCCACACCTCCGACCCCTTCGCCAGCTCCTGCAACCACTCCTCCCTCAACGAACCGGTAAACCCAGCGCCATGAAAGCCTCTGCCTCAACGCCTGGCGCAACCTGTGGTTACGTTGATCTCGTTGGACAACCGTTGCAGATTCGTCTTGCCAGCGCCATACCGGGCCGTTATTCCCATGTCTCGGCTTGAAAAAGATTCTCATTTTTACCGCCGGCTTTGGCGAAGGGCACAACACTGCGGCGCGCAACATCCGCGCGGCCATTGAGTACCTGGACGACGAAGCACAGGTGGAGATCATTGACCTGTTTGAAAGCTGCTATGGTCGTTTCAACGACTTTCTCCGCAGCGCCTATCAGACGGCTATCACGCGCACACCCACAATCTGGCGCGGCTTCTACCGGCTGATCGACAACACCCAGATGGTGGATGGCAATATGCTGGCGCTGAAACGGATGCGCAAAAGCCTGGCCAACCTTTTGCTGAAGGTGCAGCCCGATGCCGTTATCTCCACCTACCCGATCTACAACTACCTGATCGAGGAAATTTACAAGGACGGCCGGGAAAAGAATTTTGCCCAGCTGACCGTCGTTACCGACTCCATCTCCATCAACTCCCTGTGGTTCCGCGCGCCGTGCGATACTTTTATTGTGCCGAATGAGGAGAGCGCCGGTGTGCTGCGCAACGCGGGGGTGGAGGCGCATCGCATTCAGGTGCTGGGCTTCCCTGTCCAGCTGGAATTTGCCATCCCGCCCGAACCCGTGCCGCCGCTTGCGGATCTGCTGAACGGCGGCCGCCCGCGCGTGCTGTATCTGGTTAACGCGGACAAAAAGAAAGCACCCAAGGTTGTGCAGGAGCTGCTTGGCTTTCCCGACTGGCATCTCACGATCGGCACGGGCCGCGACGTGCGCCTTCAGGCGGCCCTGGAGGACCTGACACGCCATTGCCGGCACCGCACCGAGGTGCTCGGCTGGACCAGCCGCATGCCCTATCTGCTGATGACGCACCACCTGGTGATCAGCAAGGCCGGCGGCGCCACAACTCAGGAAGCCATTGCGGGGCGCTGCCCCATGGTCATCAGCCAGGTGGTGCCCGGGCAGGAAGAGGGCAACTACGAGCTCATACGGCGCGGCAATGCCGGCGCTTTCGCGGAGCGCTCGCGCGATATCGTACCATGGGTGGAGCGCGCCTTCGATCGCTCCGGCCGGCTGTGGTCGCTGTGGCGCAAGAATATTGCCGCCCTGGGCAGCCCGGAAAGCGCACTGCGCATCGCCCGCTTTACACTGGATCAGGCCGCAATCGTAAACGTACCCGTCGTGCCCGTGGAGATCTTCAGTTCCATGCAATACCGGCAGGGCCTGGCCTATGGGGATATTGAAACGGAAGCCGATCTCATCGCGCGGAAAGATCGCCTGGAAGCCGAAATATACGCCGCGGACGAGATTGCACTGAACGGTGATTCCGAAGAGATCGAATCCGAAAGCTGCGAGGGCAACCTGGACATTGCTCCTGCCGCTGCTTCAGGAAACACAGAAAAGGCGCTGACTGCATCACTTGCTTCCACCTCTTCGTCCGTGTCTTCGGCAGAAACACCGCGCTCGGGACTCTTTACCGAATCGGGACAGTCTGTGCTGTCGCGAAAAGGGCTGCTGCTTTGCGATTTCCACACGCACACCACGTTCTCGGATGGCAAACTCACCGTGCCTGAGATCGTGGACTTTTACGGACAGCGTGGCTTCGATTGCCTGTGCATTACGGATCACCTGTGCGATCCCAGCCGGCTTATCGGGCGCATGGTAACACTAACCGGCCTTGTCATCCCGCCCGCCGAGGTCGGCCGTTATTTCGCCGCGATCGAAGCCGAAAAGCGCCGCGCCTGGAAGCACTACGGCATGATCCTGATGACCGGTCTGGAATTCAATAAGGACGGTCTGACCAAGCACAGCAGCACGCACCTGCTTGGCGTCGATCTTCGCAAGCCAATTGATCCCTCGCTGGACCTGAAAGCGCTGATCCATGCTATCCAGAGCCAGGGCGGCCTGGCAATCGCGTCGCATCCGCACGAGACGGGAAGCACCTGGGGCAGGGACACGCTTTATCTGTGGGAGCATCAGGACGAATTTGCGCCCATTCTTGACGCGTGGGAAATCGCCAACCGCGATGACATATTCAACCCTGTAGGCCTGAAACGCCTGCCCTTTCTGGGCAACAGCGATTTCCATAAACCCAAGCATATCCACAGCTGGAAGACGCTGCTCTACTGCGAAAAGGATCCGGAAGCGATTAAGGAATGCATTCGGGTTAACCGCAACGTCTCGCTGACGCTGTACAGGGATCACCGCTTCGGCACATTTCAGGATCACGAAGCCGATCTGCAGCAGGAGGGATCGATGGAGAGCTCTTCTCCGGCACCAACGACTGTCGCCGTGCACGCCACTGTGCTATCGGAAGGCCAGCAGGCTCCGGTACCTCAACAGACTCTGCGTGAGGAACCGGCTTTCAAGTCGTAGCAGCACGATTAACCTCGTTGTCCTGGCATTCAAAATCCTTTCTCCCGCCGCCACGCGTCATCATGGCGGAGGCAGCGGGTAGGTGGAGACTTAAGCTGGCTGACTTAATGAACTGGGCCGTGTGCGGTATAACTAAAGCGGACTACTCATGTACTCCGCTGCTTTCATCAGACGACGGCACCGTCGATTTCAACCGACTTGCGCTTTTCCTTCTCTTTGCGTTCGGCATCACGCGAGCCGCGTGTGAGTTTGCTCTTACGATGGCGCAGTTGTTCTGCCAGTTTTTCGGTTACAAGGTCGATGGCCGGGTAGAGCTCATGACCATGATCCTCCGCGTGAAGATCCGGGCCCGGCAGAGCCAGGTGGACCTTGACAACAAACGCATGCTTGGCTTTCCCCTCGTCGTGGCATATGGCCACATGGGCTCCGATAATATCGGAATCAAAGTGCTCCAGATGACCGACTTTGTCGGCCACGTAGCTGTGAATGGCTGCTGTGAGCTTGACTTGACGAGGGCTGATATGAATTTGCATACGATTGTAACATTCCACTTTTAAGGTGTTTTGTCTATCCGAATCGGCCTGCCCACAAAGGGCAAATGCGTTTGATTCCCAATAGTTTCCGACGAAGAATCTGATGCCGGAGACGAGGCCCCGGCGATGGTGGCGAGTACCAGGCGCTGGCCTGGCCGTTTTAGTCTTGACAGCATAAAACAGGCCAAGCCAATCTGCCTAAACGGTTCTGGAAATTGACTGCGTCCTAATCCGTCAAATTCTCAGTGATTCGCGGAGTGGTTACGCAGAATTTACTGAATCGTTGCTTATGTTACTACTCTACACCCAGGCCGATGATGGTGCAAATTAGCCTTTTGAATCAGTTTTTAGCCAGACTAATATCTCGTTTTGCTCAGGGGTCTCCCTGGACAGGTTTACTCTTCCTCAGCCGCTATGGCCGGGCAGATGATCGCGTCTGTCATACCGTGCAGTAATTTCTTATCTGCTGGGCAAAAAGTGACCAGCACACCGCCCAGTTGCGCTTTGTCATTCACCACAAAGTAGTAAGGGCAGATCCGTGCGCGACCCTTCATTTCCACCATCTCGCCCGTCTCCTCGTTAAGGTAGGGGTGAGTGGATACCGCTCCCTTGATAAACCGCTGAAGGACGTGGGGATGCGTGTCGAATTCTTCCAGTGCCTGCTTCACGGCTGCCTGCCAGTCCGGCGTGGGCATGTCGGAGCCAATGTAGACGCCGCGCGAGCCCCAGGCGTTGGGGCTGAAGCCGGAGATTTTCAGCACCAGATCGCGCTGCTTCTGGCTGAAGTTACCGAGTTCCGCCCAGTCGTGGATATTCAGCTCTGGTATGACCGCGTGCGGGGGAAGGGGCTGCGGATCCATCACCCAACTGTAGGGAATGAACTCCTGCAGTTGCTTCTGGCCCTTTTCACTCAGCTCCTGACGCCAGTACTCCTGCAGCGGGCGCGACCAGAACAGTGCCAGCCACAGCTTCTCCTCCATGTAAGGCTTGGGAGGCGGCGTCATGGCCTGACCCGGTTGCCAGCTGTCGCGGAATGTATTGAGCGTGGGCCAGTCGAAGCACTCGAAAAAGCGGTAAATCGGCGCGCCGTTGGCCTGATAAGTCTCGGCGGGATGCACGCGGTCCTTGTCTCCCAGCAGCCACTTCATCTCAGGGATGAATCCCGCGGACTCCTCGGAATACACAACGTGGCCATTTTGCGGCAGAATCCCATTGAATCCGTTGCGCATTCCGTCGCGGCCACCCAGCACGGGTTCCCCGAGATCGGCATAAGTCTCATTCTGCCAGGCGGTTAGGCCGATGCCCGCAGGTACGCTGTCCAGCTCGGAGATCGCAAAGCCTTCCTCGGTCAAAATCAGGTCCGGGCGAATTACGGCGGGCACCTGACCCTTAATGCGGCTATCGCGGGCTACTTCACGGAGTTCGGGCGGTTTGCCGGCATCCAGCAACTGATGAATCCACGCGGGCATCTTGCCCTCCACGCTTCTGCGGTAGAGGAGGTTGCAGGCCTTGTTAAAAGAGTGGAGCAGATGACCCAGGCGCTCCAGATGCTTTACGTGCCTGCTGGAGAGCGGGAAAGGCCGGGGCGAAATGCGCCACGATTTCTCGCTGAATAAGCCGCCTTCGGGCAGGCGGGATGAAATTAGGCGCGCGCGTTCAACAGATGAGAGGAGAACCTCGGACATAACCGCTAAAGTAGATGGGTTTTAAGGAGAAGCCAGATTTTTCCGCGTTGTTCGCGCTGGAAGCCATCAGTGTTCCTCACTCCCACAGATTTGCAAGCTGCGGATTGCAAGATCCTACAGAGATACGAATTAAACGGTTTTCGCCGGATCTTTTCTGTATTGCAAAGGGCTGATGCCGAAACGGTTGCGAAAACGGCGATGAAAGTTGGATGCATCCTGAAAGCCGCTGCTCAGCCCCACCTCCAGAATGGTGAGGGAGGAACTGCGCAGGAGAGACGCGGCGGTACGAAGCCTCATTTCGTTCAACATCTTGGCATAGCTGGTCGCGAAAAGCTCGCGTACCAGGTGGATGGTCCGGCTTTCGCTGAGGTGCAGCTCTCGCGCGAGATCGCTGATGGAAGCGCTGCCTGTATGGCGCATAAAGATGAAGCGCTCAATCTGAAATCGCCGCGAGACAAAGCGCTCGTTGTCGGAATGCGGCTGCAGGTGTGCAGGGATGCCCGGCTTCGGGCCTTTGTCGGGGCTGGTTTCGCTTCGCAATATCTCAGCCGCGCCTTCGTACCACTGCAGCAGGCGTGCGCGAAGCTGCCGCAATGCTTCCAGAATGAACTGCGCGTCCTGCTCGGTAACGTCGGGGATATCCTGGACCCTGGCATTGCTGGAATGAGTGGTCCGCAGATCCCGATGCAGATGCGTGTAGGCTCCCGCGGTGCGCCGCTGTCCGGCAAAGAGAATCCACGCTGGTGAATTCGCCGGATAGACCGGGACGACCCACTCCATGAGCCCGGCGTGGCAGCAGTGATAGCGTCCATGTGGAAGACCGGGCAGCTCTTTGCGGAGCCGGTTCATCTCAAAATCCATGCATGCCCAGTCGTGCGTGGCCTTTACCGCGGTGCAGACCGGCGTGCGATGCTGCATGCGTTCGGGTGACAGAAACGGCCATATTGTGGAGCCCAGATCATGAATCACCACGTGCAGGCCGGTCACCCTTTCAAAGGCAACGATCGCCTGTTCCGGAGTTCGGAAGAGATCAGGCGGCGGCATTACCATTTGACGAAGATAGCAGAAAAATCCATAAATCCAGCCTGAATCACAACGCAGCGATTGCCGCCTTTCCTCTACGTTTAGGACCATGCCCGCAATCGATATCAACGCGTCAACGACGCTCCAGTCACTTACCGGATCAAAGACGTACGGCCAGGCCGACGGCAGCTTCACCTTTCAGCGTTCGATTCCCGCCATCAACGGCTACGACGTGGTGGTTGCGGGAGGCGGACCGGCTGGCGCCGCGGCGGCGGTTTGCGCGGGCAGGCTGGGCGCGAAGGTGCTGCTTATCGAATCAACGGGATGTCTGGGCGGCATGGGCACGTCGGGACTGGTCACGGCGTTTGACCCCATGGCCAACGGCGAGCGCTGCCTGGTCGGCGGCTTTATGCGCGAGCTGGTCGAAACGATGTATGTGCGCGGCTACATGATGCCCGACATCGACCCGGACTGCTGGCGCAAGAAATTTCACTGCTGG
>JBGGNE010000447.1:0-4102 GCA_041287705.1 Methylacidiphilales bacterium
TCGAACGACCAGCGCTATCTGAATCTTACCGGCCCCTACACGGAGTGGAAATGGAAAGACTCAGCTAAAATACCCATGCACGTGGCCAACACGGTAGAAGTTTATGTGGGCAAGTTTGACGATGACTTCAAAAAGGTGGAGCGCTGGGTGCAGGTAACTCACAACAAGCACGGCGACTACTACCCGGACACGTGGATAAAGCCGCAGACCAGCGTCCCCACGTGGTACACAGCGGCTCCCGTGGAGGAGCCAACCGCAGATCCGGCGGACGCCAAAGCGAAGCTGGATGTGACGGGGCAGGTCTTCCTCTGGGAGACGGGCAACAGCTCCAACCAGATTGTTGATCCCCGGACCGGCGCCATTCGGCAGTGCACCGGCAAGCTTCGGGGCGAAGCGCGGTTTGCGCGCAACTCCGTGCTGGACCTGGCAGGTGGAGCATTTCTGCCGGAAGCCACCGACGAGCCGCTGCTAAAAGCCGCGAAGGGCGAGAATGCGTTTGCCCTGGAGGCAATCGTGACACCAACCGCCGCCTCTTCGCAGCCAACGCCCCAGTCACCCACGGACTCTGCCGGCGGCGGGTCGATCCTAAGCTATGCGCCTGAGACCACCTCACCTGTCACCCCCAACTTTGTGCTGGGGCAGAGCGGTAACTGGCTCACGCTGCGTCTTAAGACCGACGGCGCGGCACCTGCCGCAGGCGCTGCTGCATCACCGGCGTCGCCTTCGGCGCTGAAGCTTGTCCCCATAACGCCCGGGCAGTCGTACCATATCGTGGTGAGCTACGGTAAATCCGGTCTGGCATGTTACATCAATGGCAAACGCGCGCTGATCTCCGGAGCGGATGGGCTGACGGGAGGCCTGGGTGCATGGACTCCGGCGCGCCTCGTCTTTGGCGACGAGTGGACTGGCGGCCGAAACTGGCCGGGCTTCCTGGAAGGCGTCGGCCTTTTTGGACGCGAAATCTCAGCGGGAGAAGCCAGGGCGCGCTTTCAGGATCAGGCCTCGAAACGCATCGGTCGCAAGCCGGGTGTCGATCGCGCCGTTGTCCAGGCCAGGCTCGTGGCCCCGTGCGATCCCGCGGACCCGTCGGCGATTGCGCCCTATCTCCGCTGCCTCTCCGTTCAGCAATACGAGGTAGTGAAAGTGCTGGAAGGCAAAGTCGCGGACAAGAAAATCAGCGTGGCGCAATGGTCCGTGCTGGGAGGCAAAGTGCTTCCCTCGTACGCAACCTATAAGCAGGGCGACACGTATCGGCTGGTATTGGAGCGCTGGGCCGACCGCCCGGAGCTGGAAGGTGAGCGCCTCATCGCCGGTAACTTTACGGAAGAGGGCGACATGTATTATCAGGAGCGGGAGGTACTCCCTGTCGCCTCGGCATCCCCCGATGCTGCGCCGTCCCCGCTGCAGATAACGGAAGCGGACTCAACTGCGGGACGCGACATCACAATTGAAGCAGCAAAGATCCCTCAGCTCGTTGTGAAGGGCAATGTGCGCCTGGGCGGAAACACGACCGCACCCGGCGGCCGGCTGTCGTCCGTCAGCGTTATTGATGGCGGCGCAGGCTACGTAAAGGCTCCGATTATCACCATAACCGGCGGGGGCGGGAGCGGCGCGAAGGCCGAGGCGCTGCTCAGTGTCGGGTCATTCGATCTGCCACGCGTGGGCACAGGATATAAAACGGCACCCAAGGTCATCGTCAGCGAGCCCGACATCGCAGGAGGCATCCAGGCTGTGGCACGGGCGGAGATCGCACCTGTTGGCGGCACCATTGTCCGGGTGCTGGTGCTCCACCCAGGCAGCGGCTACACGCAGGCACCCGTGGTAAAGCTGGAGGGCGGCGACGGTACGGGAGCTCAGGTCCGGGCCAATATGGAGGTAAATTCCATCTTTGTAACCCAGGGAGGAAGTGGTTACACCACGCCTCCGGCTATCATTCTAAAGGGGGACGCCGCCCAGGATGCCATTGCGATGGCGGCACTGCAGACCACCACTCTCCAATGCACCGGCACTCGAAGCCAGTTCCGTATGGAAGTCGCAGGCGACCTTACGCAGGACGGGGCCGCCCTTGTCAGCGCCTGGATGCCGGACCTCTCCCAGATGAGCTCTGCCTCTATGGATGGCCGCACGTTCTCCGTTCCGACCGGCAGCAGTTGGACTCTGCAAAACGCCTCCACCATGCGCTTCCTTTCCCCCGCAGGTCGCACGACTCCGCCGGCCCCCGCCACTAACGCCGGCAGACTCCGTGTACTAGGCGATTCCCGCCTCGGGGTGCAGGACCTCCTGACAAGCGGCGAGGTGGAGCTGGGGAACGGAGCCGTCATCGGCCAGCCCGAGTATACGGCCAATGACGCGACCATCACCAACACGGGCCGCTTCCTCGTCTCGGGCGGAACGGAGAAACATCCCGCCTGCTTCGGGCTGCCCAGTGAGCAGCAAATGCGCTACGGCAAGCGCACCCTTATTAATGGAGACGCATCGGGCAAGGCCGCCTTTACACTGGGCGATGGGAAAACTCCCGCCGCGTTCCGCATCATGGGGGCGGACCAGATCAATGTGCTGAACGGCCCGCAAAGTGCGATGGATTTGAATGCCGGTTCCGTCCTTTCTCTCACTGCAAGCACATTCGGCTCCCAGGACAGAGCAGCCAAAGTTGCCAATGCGGGCCTGCTCACCTTTGCCGGAAAGCTTATCGTACAAGGTAACCATACCGGCTTTGTTGGTATCGAAAACAAGGGCAACCTGGTACTGAAGGGCGATGGAATGATAATCGAACGCCTTCCGCACGCCAACGGCCCGGGCGGCTACTTTGACTTCAACAATAACCCGGCCCAGATCGTGAATACCGAAGGAGCCACGATAACAGGCAGCGGTAGGCTCCGATATATCAACAGCACAGGCAGCGAGCAAGCTAACTCGCTGCGCATCCGAAACATGGGCGTGCTGCAGCCCACGGGTACGCTCACACTGGAGAACACCAACCTCCACATTGGCAGCCCGGAGAAGGCCGGCTCACTGCATATCCTCATCTCCGGGCCTGCCGCCAAACCCGGCTCCTGCACCTCGGTGCATCTGCTCCGCGGCAGTGGCAATCTGGAGCCTGTGGCACTAAACCACGCAAAGGTAAACGACAATCCCGGCATCCTCTCCATTACTCCTAATGTTGCCAATACGCTTCGTATCAGGACAGCGACCGGCGTTGCGCCCAGGGGAACATATCGAATTCTCTCCGCCGTACAGCTCACCGGCACCTTTGCGGAGGTGGAGTATAACGGCCAACAAGTCATCGAAGGCAATCCCGCCGCGCCCTTCAAGATAAGCTATCAGCCGGATGGTCTGGAAGTGACCTTTCCCTGATTCGGCGCGGCGCCGGAGACGCTTTTACTCTACGACTTTGACGTGCAATTGCTTTGTAAGGGCGTTGTCGTGGATAAGGTCTGCAGCGTGCAAAACCTAGCGCCCGAGGACGCAGCCGGCGATTTGTAGATCAATGTTTCGCCGTTCCGATCGAATCGCCGGCAAATGGGCGAAACTGGCTCTCCTTACCGCTACAACACCTTCACTACAAGTAATATGCGAAAAGCGGACGAAGTAGGATTCGAACCCACGGTACCCGTGAGGGTACATCTGATTTCAAGTCAGACGCATTAGACCACTCTGCCATTCGTCCTGAAAATGGAGACAGGGTGGAGATTATGCATGGGGAGGCCGGGCTTGTAAAGGCGAGGGTTGCGTTTGCTGTTGTTTTACTACTTCTGCCAGGCAATCAAGCATGGCGTGGATGCTGGCGGGGGTGCGTCCTCGTTGCCAGACGATGAGGAAATCCCATGTGGCGTAGTCTTCCTGAATGGGGATCATGGCGACGCCTGCGGCGGGGTAGTGCCGCAGGTAGGCGGGGCCGAGAGTGACGCAGCCTTCTCCGGCAATGATGCTGAAGGTCTGCGATAGGGTGTCGCCGGTATGGACGAAGTTGGCACGGAAGCCGGCACGTTTGCAGAGCTGGGCGATCCAGCGGTCTCGGCCCGGCATGTCTTCTTCGGGGGCGCCTATGAAGCTCTCGCCGGAGAGCTGCAAGAGGGAAATGCCCGGGCTGGAGGCGAGCGGA
>JBGGNE010000448.1:0-10056 GCA_041287705.1 Methylacidiphilales bacterium
TCCTGGGTCGCTTTTGGGCGATAGCAGCGTTGCGCTTTCGGTCATGCATTATTCTAATGCACTTCCTCAATCGCGCCTTGCTCTCATCCCCAAATCGATCCCAGTCTTTGTACCAATTAACGTCTGCGAATGGTCTAAGACGGCCACAGACGGGAGTTTGTCACAGTTCCACGACAATGTATCGACATCCGCGCGGAGCCAAAATGTCCTATTGACGTGGAGGGGGACTCCTCCCATAGTCGTGCCCATCCGTGCCGCACGATTTTAACCATGAAGGGCGCGGATCGATCCGCTTTGCCGGGTGCCGCCATACACACATGGCGTCCCGGGGAAGGTGTGGCTCTTGGGAGCCGACGCCGTTCCTGCCGGGTCCATCCTCGGGGGACATGCGACAGACCGGCTAGTCAGCACACACAATCTGCGATCAACCGAAAGCCATTCATTGCCAGGGCGGGATCCAATTTCTTTAGACTTTTTTCCATGAGCCAGCAAACCATCAGCAGCCCGTCGACGACGACCGCCGAGTATTTGAAAGGCGCCGTCCATCACAACTCCGCCCTAACGAAGCAAGGAATGCTGGAACGTATGTTTACGTTCTGGTTCAACTCCTTTGTATACAACCAGATTTGGGAGGATCCACGGGTTGACGCCGAGGCACTGCAGCTGAATGAGAACAGCCGCATCATGACCATCAGCTCCGGCGGCTGTAACGTGCTCAATTACTTGATTTACAACCCCGCCTCGGTTACGGCGATCGATCTTAACAAGAACCACATCTGCCTGCTGCGCCTGAAGCTGGCGGCCATCAAGCACCTGCCGTCATTCGAGGAGTTCTTCCTCATGTTCGGCCATGCGGATGACAAAGCGAATGTAGATAACTACAACCGCTACATCAAGCAGCATCTGGATCCCGAGACGCGCCGATTCTGGGAAGGCGGCGGCCCCATGCGCAAGCTGTTCCTCGGGCCGCGCATCAAGTACTTCACGAAGAATTTCTACGATTACGCCAAGCTGGGCTACTTCATCCGCTTCCTGCACCTCATCGCCAAGGTGACGCGCAAGGATCCCGCCGCCCTGATGCGTGCGACGACAAAGGAAGAACAGGAAAAAGTGTGGAAGGAAGAAATCGAGCCGTTTTTCAATAACTGGATCGTCAAGACGGGCGGCAAGCTGCCCTGGGCTCTCTACAGCCTCGGCATCCCGCCTCAGCAGTTTCAGGCCATGGAAGACGAAGTGGGTGGCGGCGGCATGATCGAAGTGTACCGCGAGCGCATCAAGCGTCTCGCCGTCGACTTCCCCGTGGATGACAACTATTTCATGTGGCAGGCCTTCGGCCGCACCTATGATAAGAAGAACCGCGCAGCGACCCCCGACTACCTGAAGGAAGAGAACTGGCCCAAGCTGCGCGCCAATGTAGACCGCGTCAGCACGCACATCGTCTCCTACATCGAGTTCCTGAAGCAGCTGCCCGATAACTCGCTCAACAGCTTCATCATGCTGGACAGCCAGGACTGGATGAAGCCCCAGCAGATCGCCGACCAGTGGCGCGAAGTTGCCCGCGTCGGCGCCCCCGGCACGCGCATCATCTTTCGTACCGCCGCCAGCGACAGCCCCGTCGAAACCGCTCTCGACCTCGTGCCCGACCTGAAGAAGCGCTATGTGTACGAGAAGGATCTCTCACTGGAGCTCTTCAAGAAGGATCGCTCTGCCATCTACGGTGGCTTCCATCTCTACGTCAAGCCTTAGTCCGCACAGCCCGGCGTGATGCAGGACCCTGTAATGGGGGCCGGGCATACGCTGGTCGTGCCGTTGTCCGCATTGCGGAAGCGCTTTCCTCTCCTTTTCTTTCTTCAGCAGATATCGCATATGGGACAAGCCGAAGCCATGGATCAGATGTATCGCTTTACGCGACACGTCTACGATCTGAGCCGCAAATATTACCTGCTGGGCCGCGACAAGCTTATCGACAAGATGGAGCTGCGGCCCGCCAAGGGTTCTGTCCCCGCTGATAAAGTGCTGGAGATTGGCTGCGGCACCGCCCGCAATCTCATCCTGCTCGCCCAGCGCCGCCCGGGTTTTCAGCTCTACGGCCTGGATGCCAGTCAGGCCATGCTGGATACCGCCGCCAAGAGCGTGGAGAAGGCAAAGCTGACGAACGTGATTACGCTGAAGCCCTGCCTGGCCGAAGAGTTGAGCGCCAAGGGCACGTTCGACCTGGACGAACCGTTCGACGTCATTTTCTTCAGCTACTCGCTGAGCATGATCCCCACGTGGTCGCAGGCCCTGGAGACCGCGCTGAACAATCTGAAGCCCGGCCGCAAATTCTACATCGTGGATTTCTGCGATCAGGCCGACCTGCCAGGATGGTTCAGCCGCTTCCTGAAGTTCTGGCTAAGCAAGTTCCACGTCTTCTACCGCCCCGAAATGCTGGAATACATCCGGCAAATGGAAAAAGACGGCAAGGGCAAGCTGGAAATCGAGTTCCTCTACGGCCGCTACGCGTACATCGCCTCGTTTGAAAAGCCGTCCGCCTAGTCTTGTCTACCGTTGCATTGAAAATGATGGTATACTGCCGCACGGACAGGGTTCGCCATGCGGTCTTCGTTTTTTAACGCTACGGTCGCAACGGGCGAGACGGAAGAATCGGAAGAGACAAGAGGGGCGCGACCTGATTGTAGCGCAGGTAGAGCCATTTCGATTCAGCTATCAGGCAGTTTCCTTTCCGTGCGGGTGCGATTCAACGTGGAGTTAACAAGTGTCATCAAGATTTTCCTGACACATTCCCATTTCCTTTCCCCTCTTCTTGGTACCCCCTTCGTACCTTCGTGGTAATAATTTCCCCCCTTTCCTGTGCACAAGCGATGTAGAATTGCAAACACAGGAGATTTCACCACGAAGGCACGAAGAGGGTACCAAGGGGGAACCAAGAAGAGGGGAACATCGGATTATTATCCTCGCTCCTTTGCTCCACATTTAATCGCACCCTTTCCGTGCCTTTCGAGATAATTAGTGCCGCCCTTCTCGGACCGTGGTGGAGTCAGGAGTCGCATCCCTTCAGGACGCATATGGGGTGCGTTTAAACCGATGCGCAGGCTTTAAAAATCCTTCAGGTGCTGGATCTTTTCTTTGGACCGCAGGGCGCGTTCGGATTTGATCCATTCTTCGTTGGTCAGGGTCAGCGTTTTGCTTTTGGTGCTGTAGGTTGCCGTGGCTTTGCTGTCCGATCTCAGGAAAGATGTGTTTGCCGGGGCGTCGGCTGCCAGCCAGTTCTCAGCGCTCTCGCGGCTCGCTTCGGTGAGAGCTGCGCGTTCCTCGTTTTCGAGAATACCGCCGTTCAGTTTGCTGAACTGGATCTGCACGCACTTGCCTTCGGAGTAAGTCGTGATGATTTCCAGACCGCTTTTCTCGAAGCGGGCAAACCTGGTGGTCTTCAGATCTTCCGTGTCGGAGCTTACCGGTTTGCCGTAGCTGGCATTGCATTGCTCCGGCGTTTCACCGAGGCGCGCCTGGGCCGAAGGCAGAGCCGGCATCAGCATCAAGGCGGAGAGAATGACGAAAAGCGCTGTGCGCGTCACGTGTTTCATTCGTCATACCTATAGCACAGTAAATCACGCCCGCCAGCGTGAACTCGTGCTCGTGCTCGTGCTCGCACTCGCAGTTCCGTCGCTTCCGGCAAAACTAAAAATCCTTGAGATGCTCAACTCTTTCCCTGGCATGTAAGGCGCGCTCCGTCTGTATCCACGCCACGTTTGTCAGCCTTAGACTGTCGATATTGTACATGGCAAGAGCCCGGCCATCCGCTCTTATGACCTGCGTGTAAGGTTTCACGCAGGCTTCATACACCCAGCTCGATTGCTCTTTATTCGCCTTCAGCAATGCATTTACTTCTTCCGTTTCGATACGCTGGCCGTTCAGCTTTTTGAATAGAATCTCGACGCACTTTCCTTTGTAGTAAGTGGTGACAATATCAAAGCCGTTCTTCTCGAAGCGCGCTACACCTGTTGATTTCAGGTCATCCTTACTGGAGGTCACCGGCTTGCCGTAGCGGGCGTTGCACTGATCCGGCGTTTCACCAAGGCGCGCGCGGGCGGACGAGACGGGCTGCACCAGTACCAGCACGAGCACCTGAATCGCAGGCAGGATGAAATAAGCCGGATGCAGCTTCGTATGCGTCGTGTGCTTCATGCGTCCAACCTATACCTGCTACCTGTAGTGCTGGCCAGTGCGATCTCTCTGTGGCATATTGTCTGTCGGAGGTACCCTTATTTCCTTTCAACCTGATTTCCCACTCTTTATTACCGGCACCGATACCAATGTGGGCAAGACATTCTTCGGCGCCTGGCTGCTGGAGCAATGGCTGAAAGGCGGTGCGTCTGCGGGCAAGGCGCTCGGTTTCAAACCCATATGCAGCGGTGGGCGAGAAGATGCTGAGGCGTACGCAGCAGTGCGCGGACATGAGTTGTCTCTGGCCGAGATCAATCCGCTGAGCTTTCGCGCGCCTCTCAGTCCCCTGGCTGCAGCACGCCTGGAAGGTCGCCCCGACGGACTGGCTCTCCCTGAATTACAGCGCCTGAACCAGCACGTGTCTGATATCGCGCAGGCTCGCAAAGCGACACACGTTCTGGTGGAAGGCGTCGGCGGCTGGCTGGTGCCGCTGGGCATGGATAAGGGGCGCCGGCTCACGGTCAGCGACTGGGCGAAGCAACTCGGATATCCCGTCGTCGTTGTGGCGCGCTCGGGGCTTGGCACGCTGAATCACACGCTGCTTACCGTGGAAAGCATCCGCGCGGCGGGGCTCACCTGCGCCGGTATTGTGCTGAACGAAGGCGTGGAGGAGTTGCAGGCGGTGGGACAAAGCGCGCTGCGTACGGCAGTGGGCGGCTTTGGCTCTATGCTGGGCCTTAATCTGGGCGCTCCGCTGAGTCCCGAGTCTGGAGCGTCGTCCGGCGGCGCGGCGTCAGCTGGGGGAATTCGCGACGCGGCGCGAGTAAACGGCGCGATTCTCGTTTCCTGGACGGGACTGCCCGTGTTTCATTTTACCGCCGGAGCGGAAGGCGTCGGCCTCCTCCCTGTCTGGCTGTCGGGCAAACAGGCTTAGGTTCGGGTCGATATCGGCACGGATACGGGGATGAATGCCCGCCGCCAGCTTGCCTCCCGCGGTCATGGCAATCATCGCGGCGTTGTCGGTACAGATGCCCGCGTCCGCAAGCATCAGCTCAAGGCCTTCGCGGCGGCAGGTTTCGGCCAGTTGGGTGCGAAGCACGCCATTGCACAGCACGCCGCCCGCTGCCAGCACACGCGGTACGCCGGCGCGCAGCGCTGCGTCCACCGTCTTGCGCACCAGCACATCCAGCACGGCTTTCTGGAAGGATGCGCAGACATCGGCCAGCAGGTTCCCGTCCGTCAGCACTTCCGGATTGCGCTCCGCAAAGTAGCGCACAGAAGTCTTCAGGCCGCTGAAGCTGAAATTGAAGTTACCCGCCTGGGGAAAGCTGCGTGGAAAATCGTAGCGATCCGGATTGCCATGGCGCGCCATCTTTTCCACCTCTGGTCCGCCGGGGTAGGGGAGGCCGAGGAGCTTGGCCACTTTGTCGAAACATTCGCCCGCCGCGTCATCCGTCGTTGCGCCGATGCGCTGGTAATCATCCCAGCCGCGCACATGAACCAGCAGCGTGTGGCCGCCGCTGGCGATCAACCCCAGAAAGGGGAACGCCACGGGGCGCCGGTGTGTCAGAAAAGGAGAGAAAAGATGG
Source organism: Methylacidiphilales bacterium (assembly GCA_041287705.1). GTDB lineage: Bacteria > Verrucomicrobiota > Verrucomicrobiia > Methylacidiphilales > UBA1321 > LW23. Next base: position 5,754 of record JBGGNE010000448.1, read on the forward strand.
GCCTCCAGGTGGTTGACGCCGATCACCTGCTTATCGGCCGCCACGGCGAAGGCACGCGCGTAGCTGTGCCCAATGAGCAGCGAGGCGGCCAGCCCAGGACCTTCCGTCACGGCAATCGCATCGATGTCGCGCGGCGTCAGCTCGGTCTCCTGCAGGGCGTCGCGTACCAGGCGCGGCAGATTCATCAGATGCTCACGTGTCGCCAACTCGGGCACGACCCCGCCGAAGGGAGCATGCTTGGCAATCTGGCTGCTGATATAATTGACGTGAACGGCAAAGCTTCCGGAGTACGGAGGGTCCTCGTGAACAATCGCCACGCTGGTCTCATCGCACGACGTTTCGATGCCAAGTATAATCATTGCTGGTAATGCGGAAATTGCAGGGCTGCAAAGGAGATTCAGTCGGAAAGTGGCAAAGTGCCCGACTTGCCTTAGAGCATCATACCTCTTAATGAAATAATGGCCAGAGGAGAAATGCGGTCAAACGGAAGAAAGTCGGGTGCCTTTGCGGTAAAGTGTCTCCTTTCCATATCGGCCCCGACTTGTTTCCGGTAAGAAGGCTCGCGCCGGAGCAGCCGAATCATAGTTGCCCGGCCCTGGAGTGCTGATTTCCTGTGAAAACGCTAAAGTTTCAGACTGTTGCGACCGTTACAAAGTTGAAGCCTTGTCCGTACTTGCTCCATCCGCCTTGTTTGCGCGGTGGTTGTTGAAAGTCAACATCTATTCAGACAGAGGATCGCCTCAAGTCAGAGGAATAATCTACACGCCCAGTTCAGGACATAGGGTAAATAATGCCGTTCTGTAATGTCAGACGCTACTGGAGATTCACGATGCAGGTATGGTGAAATATTTTTCTGTCCCATAGTTTTACCACTAATGCTATGAGTTATCGAAGGATCAGCGTCCTTTCACCCCCGGCAGCAGCCAGCCACACTTCACCTATGCTCGACTTCATCAAGACCCTTTTTGACAGTGAGAGCTTCATGCCTCACGGCCATTGCTATCAGTGGAATCCGGAGGTGCTGTGGCTGCATATTATCTCGGACGCCCTCATTACCCTGGCGTACCTCTCCATTCCGCTCACCCTGATCTACTTCGTCAGGAAGCGTGGAGACCTGGTTTTCGATTGGATGTTTGTCTGCTTCGCCGTATTTATCGTGGCCTGCGGCATGACGCACGCCCTGGAAATCTACGTCATCTGGCATCCCATTTACTGGCTGACGGGCCTCGTCAAGGCGATTACGGCTGTTGCGTCGCTGGGCACCGCTTTTCTGTTGGTGCGGCTGCTGCCCATGGCTCTCAGGATTCCCAGCCCTTCCACGCTTCAGCGGGCCAACACAGCGCTGGCTCAGGAAATCGAACAGCGCAAGGCGATTGAAGTGGAGCGCGAAAAGATCTACCGGATGCTCGTGGAATCGTCCCGCCAGGCCGGTATGGCGGAGATCGCCACGGCAATCCTCCACAACGTCGGCAACGCCCTTAACAGCATCAACGTTTCCGCCTCCATGATTGATGATCAGGTACGCCACACCAAGGCCGTCGGCGTCGGAAAGCTCTCCGCCATGCTGAAGGAGCATCAGAATGATCTTTCAGCATTCCTGGCCAACGATACTCGCGGTTGCCAGATTCCCTCCTATCTCGAAAACCTTACCGAAGTGCTGGCTGGTGAGCGCGAGAAGATAACTGGGGAACTGACTCATCTGCGCAAGAACATTGAGCATGTGAAGGAAATTGTGGCCATGCAGCAGAGCTACGCTCGGGTGGCGGGCGTCCCCGAGCCCGTGGCCGTGCACGAGCTGGTAGAGGATGCGTTGAATGTGGAAGGCTGCTCACTGCTGCGGCCAAAGACCCGCGTGGTGCGCGACTATCAGTCCACGCCCATCATCCACACCGATAAGCACAAGGTCATGCAGATACTGGTGAATCTGGTGAGCAATGCCCGCCACGCCTGCGACGAAAGCGGCCACGACCGGGAAAACATCACCGTGAGCATCAGCACCGTCGATGACTGCGTCCGTATTGTGGTAAAGGATGACGGCGTCGGAATCGCCCCGGAGAACCTGACCCGCATTTTCACCTACGGTTTTACCACTCGGAAGAAGGGCCACGGCTTCGGCCTGCACAGCAGCGCCCTGGCCGCCAGGGAACTCCACGGCTCCCTGGTCGCCGAAAGCGATGGCATCAACCAGGGCGCGCGCTTTATTCTGGAACTTCCCCTGAATGGCAAGCCTGCGGAAACGCCTGGTGTCGCCGCGCTCTCGGCGTGAGTTTCAGTCTAATTCTAATTCGCTTTCAAGATGAGGTGAAGATGCTCAGTTTTTTAGTCAATAGCGAGGCGCGAGGAGGGAGCCTATTAGAACAATAGGTGACCGACGAGCAACGCGGTTATTGACAAAAAGGACAAGCATATTCGGCTCAGCTTGAAAGCGTATTAGAATAAGGAGTCTCCGGAGACTCCTTGGCAATTTCTGAGGCGCTTAACTCTTTCCCTGGCGCACGCGTTCCTTCTTTTCTTCGCATTCTTCGCGCAGAGTGCGGGTGTCGCGAGCCAGTTGTTGCTGGTACTGCTGAGCTTCCGCCCAGTCATTGCGAGACTGCGCTTTGGCCACTTCGCCGGTCAGAAAGACGTCGCGTTCCGCGATCTTGGACTGGTAGAGGGAATCGATTTCCCGGATGCGCTCCAGTTGCTCCGGGGTAAGCTGCTGAGTGGGGCTCGCCTTTTCCAGGCGCTCCATGGCGAGTTCGTAAGCGGATTTCATAGTAGGCAATGGTGTACGAAGGCACCTTATCGCAACGCCCCGCCGAATTCAAGCGCGGTTCCTGAGTGGGGAAATTTCCGGGTGTGATTAGAAGTGGTGCGTTTGAAGATCAACCCCTAACAGGAAGTTGGAAAAATCGGTGTTAGAAACCTGGTGTCCTGGAGTCTTTGTGGTTAAGCAAGCCTGATCTTCTTCCTCCGTTTCCCGCTTTCCTGTCTATTCCCCTCCCGCGTCGCGGTCGTCGCGCCGTAGCGAACGTTGCGTTAAAAAAGTTTCCTCATATCGCCACACCTCAACGGGTTGCTCTACGAGTTCCGTATTTAACGTCGCGACGGGGGAAAGGACAAAAGGGAAATAGCGAATTCCCTTTTACGCGCTTGGGATGAGGATTTTTTCACCACCAAGACACCAAGGCACCAAGTTTCGGATGGGAATCCCTTAGCTTGTGCGTTTGGAAAGTTGACCATCTGCACCACTATCAATCACACCCGAGGTGACCGGGTGCGATTCAAAGTGGAGCGTTTAAAGATCAACTAACAACACGAACCTGGGAAAATCCGCGTCCGAAACTTGGTGTCTTCGTGTCTTGATGGTCAACTGTCCCTCGCGGTGCGTCACAAAGACAAAAGTACGCTTCCTGGGCAAAAATCGGAGTTGCTGAGACAGGGTGTCGCGCTTAGGTTGGGGAGATGGGCCATTTTTGCCCTGCCGTGCGTGTTTGTCGTACAACCTTTAGCACCGCTTATACCGCCTTATTCCGGTCATGCCCGAACTTAATGCTGCTCTGCCTGCCCTGCTGGTGGTGGAAGATGAGAAAAATACCAGAGACGGCCTGCGCCGCGCCCTGGAGGATAAGTTCGATATCTATCTGGCGGCCGATGTCGAATCCGCCATGAACGTGCTGGATGCGGAAGCCATTGATGTGTGCCTGAGCGATCTGCGGCTGGGCGGCGGCGCAAACGGAATGGAACTGCTGGCGCGCGCCCAGACTCTGCCGCGCCCCCCCGTTTTTGTGATGATGACCGCCTACGGCTCCGTGGATACCGCCGTGGAGGCGATGCGCAAAGGCGCGTACCACTACGTGCCCAAGCCGCTGAATCTGGAAGAGCTGGAGCTGGCGCTGCTGCGCGCCGTGCGCTCGCGCCAGGTGGAAAACGAAAACCGGCAGCTTCGCGAGGAGCTGAACCATAAGTACGGCCTGGAGAAACTCATCGGCAATACGCCGGCCATGGTGCGGCTTTTCGACCTGGTAAAGCAGGTGGCCAACACCAACGTTACCGTGCTGATTGAAGGCGAAAGCGGTACCGGCAAGGAGCTGGTGGCGCAGGCGCTGCATCAGTTGAGCAATCGCAAAAACAACCCCTTTGTGCCGGTGCACTGCGCAGGTCTTGCCCCCAGCCTGCTGGAGAGCGAGCTCTTTGGTCATGAAAAAGGCGCCTTTACCGGCGCGACAACCAAGCGCATCGGGCGGTTTGAGGAAGCGGCGCACGGCTCCATTTTCCTGGACGAAATCGGCGAGATTGACGCCAGCACACAGGTGAAACT
>JBGGNE010000449.1:0-30252 GCA_041287705.1 Methylacidiphilales bacterium
CTACTATCAAAAGGGCGGCGGTCCCATGTTCGATATGGGCCCCTATTATCTGCACGCGCTCATTACGCTGCTGGGTCCTGTCAAACGCGTTTCCGGTTCAGGCCGCATCTCGTTTCCGGAGCGTATTATCACAAGCAAGCCGAAAAACGGTCAGAGCGTCAAAGTAGAAGTACCTACACACCTCGTCTCTATTCTGGAATTTGCGAATGGTGTCACGGGAACCTTTACTACAAGCTTTGATGTCCGCGGCCCGTCCACTCGTCCGGTCATCGAGATTTACGGCAGTGAAGGGACCCTCCGGGTTCCGGATCCCAATGGCACGGGTGGCGCAGTTTATCTCGGCGCGGCCGCTCAGAACGAGTGGGTGGAAGTGCCTCACACACATCCTTACGCCAAGGGCTCGCGCGGTCTGGGTGTGGCGGATATGGCGGCAGCCATTGAGTCCGGCCGCAAACATCGCGCCAATGAAGAAATCGCGCTGCACGCCCTGGAAATCATGGAGGCGGTGCACGTCAGCTCTGCCGAAGGCCGTCACATCGAACTCACTACGACATGCGAGCGTCCCGCCGCAATGCGCGCCGATCTGCCCGATTACGTTTTGGAAGATTAAGCGACTCCGCCAGAGTTCTACAGCACACTGCCAGTTGTGACAACGTGCCGCGTTCGCGAGAGCTAACTCGTGGGGCGCGGTGCTTTGTCTTTAGCGTCAACAATCAGCCGAGAGCCGCGCTGGAAGGTCAGGTAGCTCCAGATCCACTGCGTGATGACGCGAAGGCGGTTGCCGGTGGCAGCCAGATACACCACGTGGATAAACGCCCAGATAAGCCACGCAAAGAAGCCGGCGCTGCGGTATCCGCCGATTTCTATGACAGCGAAATTGCGGCCTACCACCGCCATATTGCCTTTGTCCTTGTACCGGAAAGGCTCCGGTTCAGGGTTTCCTGAGACTCGTGCCGCGATAACGGCACCCACGTGATTTCCCTGCTGCAACGCCACCTGGGCCACACCTGGCAAAGGGCCTCCATCCGTCTCAAAGCAGGCAGTGTCTCCCACGGCAAAGATGCCGGGCTGTCCCTCCACCTCGCAGTTTCGGTTTACCATCACCCTGCCTGCCTTATCGGTTGCTGAACCCAGCCATTTCCCTGCGGGGGAGGGAGTTACACCGGCGGTCCATATCACGGTCCGACTGGCGATGCGGCCAGTGCTGGTATCTACTCCAGCTTCGTCCACGCCCGTAACTTTGACGCCGGTCTGAACTTCAACGCCAAGGCGTTCCAGCCGGGCGTGCGCGGCTTTGGACAAATCTTCGTGAAAAGAGGGCAGAATCCGATCTCCACTCTGAAGCAGGATCACTTTGGCGGATTGCGGATCGACCCTGCGATACTCAGAGGCCAGCGTATAGCGTCGCAGCTCCGCGATTGCCCCGGCGAGTTCAACGCCGGTTGGTCCACCGCCTACCAGCACGAAGGTCAGCAGATCCTGATGCTTTTTGGGTTCGTCCTCCATCTCCGCCATCTCAAAGACGCGCAGAATACGGTCGCGGACCGAAATCGCGTCGCCGACCCGTTTCAGTCCCGGTGCGAACTTGGCGAACTCATTATGGCCAAAGTAATTGTGCGTAGCTCCCGTGGCCAGCACCAGATAGTCGAAGTCAAAACGGGCATCAGTCTTGCCCAGATAATTCACCAGAATCTGTCGTTTCACCGTATCCACCCCGCTCAGCTCGGCCAGACCCAGCATCACGTTCTTCTGTTTGGCCACCAGTTGTCGCAGGGGTGTCGCGATTTCGGCGGGCCCCAACGTCGCCGTTGCTACCTGGTACAGAAGCGGCTGGAAGAGATGATGGTTCGACTTATCGATAAAAATAACCTGTACCGGTGCATTGCGTAGCGCCCTGACGACAGAAAGTCCGCCAAACCCTCCCCCTACCACGACCACTCTAGGTACAGTTGCCATGCGATGACTATAGCGCAATATCTCGTAGCCGCTACCTGCTTATGCGCTTTATATTCTCAGATCCGATCTTACAGCTAATCACTGCCTAACGCGTTCTGCACGAGTGGTATGAGTCCTTCGTTGCCTTACGCAAGAATGCCGCCATACCGGCTTTGGGACGCCGCGCCTCGGCAAACCGTTAATTGTTGGATACCAACAATTAACGCAGATCAAAAACTTTCTGGCATTCTTTGTGCGTAAGTAATCCTAAAGTACGAATTGCCCGACGGTCCTCTCTATCACCATTCATACTTAAAAATCTATTTATTCTATGAAATCTGAATCTCCCTGGCTGGCAGCGCTAAGCGAAACAACATTTCCCAGGCTGGACCGCAACCTTAGGGTCGAAGCTCTGATTATCGGTGGTGGCATAGCGGGTGTAACTGCGGCGTACATGCTAAAGGCGGCGGGCAAATCCGTCGCTTTGGTGGAGCGCGGAACCATTGGCTGCGGCGAGACCGGGCATACTACGGCGCATATCGCCTACCCCACGGATATGCGTTTGCAGAAGCTCGTCAGCACCATTGGCAAGAGCCATGCGCAGGCAGCGTGGGATGCACAGGAGGCCGCGGCTCAGAAGATTGTTCAGATCATTTCAACGGAAGATATCAAAGCCGATATGCGCACTGTTTCCGGGTACCTCTTTGCGGCTTTTGGCAGCGATGAGAAGGAAGTCGAGAGCCTGCAGTCTGAGGCACAGCTTGCTTCGGAACTCGGTTTCGATGCTTCCTTTCAGAAATCCTGCCCCGGCGTAGGGCGACCTGCGATTCAGTTTGCGAACCAGCATAAGTTCCACGCGGGCAAATACCTGGCACAGCTCGCCCAAAAGATCCCTGGCAACGGGAGCTTTGTCTTTGAAAACAGCCCTGTCAGCTCGATCGAAGACAATCCACAGCCGCTTCACGCCAAATGCGGAGACTACACAATAAACTGTGACGCCGTATTTGTCGCAACCCACGTCCCCAAGCAGGGAATTACGTCGGCTCTGTCGGCCTCCATATTCCAGACAAAGCTGGCGGCATACTCCACCTATGCGATCCAGGCTTCGCTGCCTCCCGGCATGACGCCCGAAGCATTGCTGTGGGATACCTCCGAGCCCTATCTCTATATCCGTATGGATCGCGCCGAAGATGGATCCAACTCGGTCATCATTGGCGGCGAAGATCATAAAACGGGGCAGAGCGACGATACGGAAGCGTGCTACTCGCGCCTGGAAAAGACTTTGCGCGAGCGTTTTCCGGGCGCCCGCGCCGAACGTCGCTGGACCGGCCAGGTCATTGAAACCAACGATGGCCTGCCTTACATCGGCGAAATCGCGAAGGGCCAGTTTATCGCCACGGGGTTCTCCGGCACCGGGATGACCTGGGGCACTTTGGCGGCGATCATGTTTCATGACCATATGATGGGCATTTCCAACCCCTGGAAGGATCTGGTGGCGGTAGGACGTACCGGGTTCCTGCCAAGCTGGAACTATCTGGCGGAGAATACCGATTACCCGTACTATTTCGCCAAGAGCTTCTTCATCAGCACTAAAGACACCATTGCGCAACTGAAGCCAGGCGAAGGAAAAGTCATCAAGCACAATGGCAAGGAAGCAGCTGCTTACTGTAATGAAGAGGGCGAAGTCTGCATGCATTCCGCCGTATGCCCGCACATGGGCTGCACGGTTGCATGGAACAACGCAGAAAAGACGTGGGATTGCCCGTGCCACGGTTCACGTTTCAGCGCCGAAGGCGAAGTGATGGGCGGCCCTTCTGAATGCGGACTAAAACCTCTGGGCGAAAAGGTCATGCTGAACGAGGAAAAGAATAAGCTCAAACAGGCTGCAAAAAAATCGACCAAGACTGAAACAACCGCGCAAGCAGCCAAATAGCCGCTGAGGGTTGGTTCATATCCCATAGAAGCAATCTGGGCGCCGCTGATTTAACTCATCTTCGGCGCCTGTCGCATTTGGCATCAGCTTATATAGCGACCGAAAGACCTGAATGCTGGCGGTCGGAAGAATAAAGCAATTGCGCTCGTAGTATGCAAAGTGCATGAGTGCCCCATTAAGAATCTTGCTTAACGCCACAGTCTGGCAGGCAGCCGGAGGTGCCTTAGGCTCCGGGCATCAACTTTAGAATTATTGGCATTCTCTATGCGTTATCTAACGCATGAATCTGTTCCATCTTGGCAAAGGTAAAGTTACTACAACCTTTCCTCAGTTATTCATCGATCAGCTACGCGATGTTTACGGCAGCGAATCTCAGATACTTCATACGTTGCGCACTACCGGTGATGCAGCTCATTGCCCTGGTATGAGGTCTCCTTTCCAGCATTTCCTGAGTCAGAGTAATAGCTGGCATTCGTATTAAGCATATCTTCACACGTTCTCCGTCTGATACTTAATCGTCAAAAGATAGTACTCTCCAGACGCAGAGAGCTATCCTGTCATTAATCATACTTTTGTTTCTTCTCTATGGATTCACAAATTCGTCCTCTGGACAGGCGCTCTTTCCTGCGGTGGGCAGGTCTTGGTGTCACCGCAACTCTTGGAGCCAAAACATTAGCTGCAGCGGAGACCATTAGTGGTAATGCCGTACAATTCAATCCTCTCTTCGACTTGAAAACTGAAGCAAAAGAAGCCAATCCCCCCGCTCCTACCGCTCCCGATAAGCGTGTTGGATTTGCCATTGTAGGTCTGGGCCGCCTCAGCCTCCATCAGATCCTGCCTGCTTTATCCGAATGTAAACATGCCCGCGTGACTGCTCTGGTCAGCGGCAACCGCGACAAAGGGCTAAAAGTAGCTCAGCAATATGGAGTAAATGAAAAGTCTGTCTATAATTATGAAAACTACGATAAACTGGCGGATAACCCGGATGTACAGGTAATCTATATTGTATTGCCTAACTCCATGCACGCGGAATATACTATCCGCGGGGCCAAAGCGGGTAAACATATTCTGTGCGAAAAGCCGATGGCTAATACTGTTGCTGATTGCCAGCAGATGGTTGACGTATGCAAAGCCGCCAACTTACGACTCATGATTGCTTATCGCCAGCAATATGAGCCCTGTAATCGAGCCATCGTCAAAATGGTGAAAGAAGGGAAGCTTGGTACGTTGCACGAGTTTATCGCCGTCAATTCCCAGAATCAGGGAGAACCCAATCAGTGGCGACTGAAACGCCAGCTATCGGGCGGCGGCCCCCTGCCTGATATCGGAATCTATTGCCTTAACGCCGCGCGTTTTCTTTCTGGTTCTGAGCCCGAGTCCGTTATGGGGCAGATCATTCAGGCGCCGGACGACCCGCGCTTCAAGGAAGTGGAAGCCAGTGTGCAGTTTATGCTCAGGTTCCCCGGAGGATTTACTGCTACCTGCAGCACGAGCTACAACACGCACCGTTCACAGTTCCTGCGCATTATCGGCTCCGATGGCTGGGCGGAAATGAACCCTGCCTTCGCTTACGAAGGTATGCGCCTCAGCTATAACAAGATGAGCGAAGGCACCGACCTTATCTCAGCGGTACAGCTTACTCCCAAGAATCAGTTTGCCCAGGAGATGGACCATATGGCGCAGTGCGTCCAGACTGGCGCTCAGCCCCACACTCCCGGCGAGGAAGGAATGCAGGACATGCGCATTATTGAGGCAATCTATAACTCAGCCCAAAACGGCAGAACGATAGAGCTCAGGCAGCCCTCTCCTACCCGCGGACCAGAGCCGGCCGACTCCTGAAGAGAGTCTGTCAGGGCGCGTTAATGTTCAGGGTCTTTTCGCTGCCAAGACTCTTTTTAATGGAGTTCGGTTTAGCGTTCACTTTTTGCTCCAGTGGCGTGGGGGGTTGTGGATCCCGCTGGAACTGCTTAATCAGGATAAACCAGATGGTAATGACAGCAATGATCACAACCGCAACGCCTGGGGTGGCGAGCCGGTCAATCCACTTCACGATCTTGTGCATCCCCGTATCTGCCTGTTCATCCAGGCGCTCCAGGGCGCGGGCATACATCGCACCAATCCACTTCTTTTCGTTTTTCTCTCCGCTGGCCTGGATATTCACTCGCTCCTGTTGCAGCGCGATCCGGCGCTCTTTAAACAACGCCGCTCGTTTCTCCTTCGAAGTATCTTCCATCTCCAGGATGGTGCGGGTGATGTTTAGCAGAAATGAATGCCCTTTGTTATCTCCGTTCTCACACTTGGGGAGGTACTCCCGTGCTTTGTCATAGCGCCCGTTGATCGCGTCCTCAACCGCAAGATTGGTGTAGTGGTCGACATGCGTGTCGTCCTCTTCCAGCTTCTCAACCGCGTGGAGGCTAACCTCATAGCTTTCCTCGTAGCGTTTGGAGCCGCGCATGCCGATGACAAGATTCAGCAGCATCCAGCTTCCCAGATCGTCACGCGTCTTCCAGTCCTTCATCCACTGCACGCAGCGCTCGAACTGACAGGTATGAGCCAGCGCATAGCCCATGCGTCCCCAGGCAAAGCCTTTCTCCGCCAGCAACGGACCGCGCAGGTAAAGGGCCGCGAGAACGTGCATCCAACTCTGCTTTCGGGCGTAGTAAGGCAAATAGTCGCAAATAGCATGCCGTGCCGCGTCCGTAGTTCCCGCACGGTAAAGCACTACGTGATTGTAGAAAGGAAAGCTGCCTTGCTCCCATTCATTAAACCAGGCGCTGCCAACACGGTAGTGCGCCTCCTTGTCGTACAGCGCTTCCGTCAATACTTTTCGGGCAAGACCTCGCCAGGGGAAAAGGGAATCGCGAAGATAGGTGGCACCCTGAGCAATGCAGCGATACGACGTAGAGTCGTCAGTCCGGCAAAGGTGCGCAAGGGCAGTCATGGCATCCGACGTTCCAGGCAACTGCACCAGTGGGCGAGTCGGCGAACCCGTATTAACGCTGGAATGGCTGCTGCGCGCACGCACTTCGGTCGCCAGGTAAATGACGGCGCATTCTGCTTCTGAACCCGGGCAATGCTTCAAGAGCTGATTGAGCGTCTCCAGACCTTCCTCAAAACTCCCGCGACTCACCTGTAAATGCAGTAACTGGAAACCCGCGTAGCCATAGGACGGCCGCAACGCAAATGCGTGGGCAAACTCCTTCATGGCGCTATCGGTCTGATCAAGTGCCAGATGGGCGCAGCCCAGGTAGCCGTAAGACTGGAACGATTGCGGATCCAGATGAACCATTCGCTTTGCCGCTTCCAGGGATCCTTCCTTGTCACCCAGCGTTTCGGTCCAGTCCGCCAGCCACTTCCAGCCTGTGAGGTAGTCTGGCTGCTCCGTCAGAAGTACCCGGACTTCCTTCACAGCTTCTTTTAGATCGCGCTGTGCCAGCACCCAGCAGCGGCGACCACGCAATGGCACGGGTACCTTACCTTCAAACGCTGCTGGAGCGCATGCTGCCAGCGCTTCGTCGTGACGCTGCAGCCTGGAGAGGCGCATGGCCTTGATGTCATAGCCATAGATGTTTCTGGGACTTAACGTAAGGGCTTTATCCACTGCGGCAAAGAACTCATCGCTTTGGTCCTGACGCACCAGCATATCCGCCAGATTCAGCCAGCATATGGCATCACCCGGGCGCTCTTCTGTCACGCTTCTTGCAAACTCCGCCGCACGGTCCGGCGTCTTATCTTCTTCGCACCAGTCCGGAAGAAGCTCGAACGGCAGTGTTTCCGAAGGGTCGATACGCGCTGACTTCAGCAAATGCTCCCACGCTTTCTCCTTCTGCCCAAGCTTGCGGAGGCAGATAGCCAGGGAGCAGTGGCATGCCGCATCCAGAGGAGCCAGCGCTACCGCAATCTCCATAACCCTGACGGCCTCTTCCTTCTCCCCGGAGTGATCGTGAATCTGCGCCATGCGACGGCTGACATAGCCCCAGTCGGGTCGCAACACCAGCGCCTCCCGGAACGACGCCAGCGCTTCTGTCCGCTCATGCCGCGCAAAATGAATGAGGGCAAGCTCCATCCACACCGTGGCGAAAAGCGGGAACTGTCGGGTTGCTTCCTGCATGACGGTAAGCGCTTCATCCAGGCGGCGCATGTCGGCCAGCTGCTTTGCCACCACAATATGCGCCTGCCACATGCCGGGGTGCCGGCGCTGTTCGACGCGCAGAATCCTGAGCAAATCCTCCGGCTCAAGCAAAGGATACGCCGCCTCACGGTAAGCCAGGAGCCCGCCGCCATACACCGCCTGCTTGCCAAGCTGCTCGCGGATGAAGTTCAGTTCCTCCATCTTCTGGGCCTGTGTCTCGCCCATGGAAACGAGACGCCCTACCGCCACTTCCAGATCCACGTCCAGAGCAATAGCGGCTCGAAAACTCTTTCGCGCCTCGTCGTGCTGACCAGCGTTGCGACATACGACGGCGCGGACCTGATGAGCATAACCACTGTTCGGTTCCAGCTCCAGGGCGTGATCCGCGGCGGCAATAGCCTCTGGATAAGCCTGTTTAACCTGCGAAAGATAGACGGCCAGCTGCCGATGATTCCACGATTCGCCGGGCTGCATCTCGATGAGACGACGCAGCACTTTCTCGCCTTCAGGATACTCGCCATCGCCATGACTGCGGTTGCGCAGTCGGTTGGAGAGGCGCTTGTGCACGGCAATATTCTGCGGAAACTTCTCTACGGTCTGCCGCAAATACTCCAGCGCCGCAGCCTCGCCCTGTGTTTCGGCAAGCAGGTCAGCAATCGAATCATGAGCGTCCCCATGCGTGGGATTGAGCTCAAGCAGGCTTCGCCAGCGTGCTATCGACTCCGTAAAATCACCGCGGTAACGCGCTATTTGCGCAGCAGTCCGCAGCCAGTACATTTGATGCGTGCGCTTTTCCGCCTGGGCCATCAGTTCATCCGCGCGCGATTTATTGCCGTAGCGCGCATAGACGTCCGCCGCATAGCACAGCAGATCACCGTCCTCCGGACGTACCCGGATCGCCTCGTCCAGAACCGCAAATGCTTCCTGCAACCGATGTATGCATTCAAGCGCCCAGTATAGCGTCCGGGCGGACTCTCCCGATTTCTCCTTGCGCAATTGCCAGCGCTCACGAAGGAAGCCCAGCGCATGCTCGGATTCCTTAACGAAACGGGCTGCCATGAAATAAGCCTGTGTCAGCTCCTCATCTTTGCGACCCAGACAGACTGCAAAACGATACAGAGGCAGCGCCTCGCTATATCGGCCATTTCTCCAGAGCAATCCCGCATAGCAGCGCAAATTCTGCGAGTCCGAGGATTGCATTCGCAACGCCCGGCGGATGAGTCGCAGTGCTTCCGGCGACTGCCTTGCATCAGAACTAAGTTGATCCGCAAGCTCCAGCAGAAAGACTGGGTTAGGCGTCTTGGTGGCGCACTGGGTGCGTAAAAGCTCAAGCTGCTCGCTGGTGCGATCCAGCCTGCCCAGAATCCGCAGCTTTATGAGCAGCAGACGGCCGTCCTCTGGAGCAATCTTCAGAAGCCCTTCCAGCGCATCCAGTTCCTCTAAGGGATTCGCGTCATATCTGCCCATGTCTCGCCGTGCGGACAGCGTTAGAAAATGGTCCTTATCCAACGCAATCAGCTTCTCCAGCTGCGCAGCCGCAGTCGCCCGGTCATACTTATCCTGGGCACAGAAGAAGAGATGATTTTCGTCATAAAGCGCTGCATCCGGAAGATTTAACGCGGCAACGGCTTCGACCAGACGCGGGGGGACCAGCACAAGGCCGCGCGGTCCGTTCGCTTTCTCGCTCTCAAAAAATTCCGTTGCCAGCGTCTCCCGTTCATGACGCGTATTGGGATCACGTATGATCAGAGTACCAACCCGGTCGTCATAGCCGATGACCGCCTGTAAATGCCCCATCGTAAGACCTACCGTCGCCAGGGCAAAAGGCAGGCCCAGGTCGATCAACGCCACGGTGCTCTCCCAGGTTACCCGGAACTCGCGAGGAGAAAATCCCTGCTTGTCCGCCCAGCGGCGCTCCAGATGATCCGGCGTGCCGTCGAAACAGATCTCATCCGCAATCGCCAGGTGATCCACAGGTTTCTGCAGAAATGTGCTGATCGCTGCAAGAGTTGCAGGTGCGCAAGTATCGTAATGCTGTCTTACGAAGCCAACGGGCAGTACCTTCCTGAAGCGCGATTCCGGCTTGTCGTTCAGACGCTCCGCCATCCTCTCGTAATACTTGATATCCGGAACCTTCAGGGCTTCTTCGCGTGCACGCTCAAACTGGCCAAGTCCGTAGTAAATCTCAAATTTGCGGGCAGCTGTGCTAATGGCGCTCTTCTCACGTCTCAGAGGGGCCGCTTCCACGCCTTTCTCGAGGGTGTCCAGCGCTTCCTCAAATCGTCTGTGCTCAGCAAGCAAGGCAGAGAGCTGGCCCCAGATGCCGCATGATTCCACGCGACTCCCCGTCTCGTACAGCAGAGCTATCGCCTCATCATCGCGGTTAAGGCTTACCAATAGATCCGCTGTATGCTGGGTAGCGTAGCGCAGAATTTGCCCGCGCTTCAGTATGTCCTGCGCGACCAGCAGCGATTCATCCAGCTTGTCCTCGTTTTCCAGGATTTCCGAGTGAGTTATCTCTACCCACGGGTTGCCCGGATCGATCTTCCGGGCTTCGTCCATCAGCTTGTATGCCTGGGTAAAATCACGAAAGAATGAGTGGATCTTCGCCCACAGTGCCATTGCTTCCGCGTGCCGATCCTGGGCAGCCTTCTTCCAGATTTCCTGATTGTCTCTCAGAAACTCATAGGTAACCAGCAACCCATCACGGCCCAGCAGCTTCCAGGCATAGTTATAGACTGTCTCCGGATGCTTACGATTATGCCTGTAGGCACAAATCCGCAGTGCGTCGCCCAGGCGCGAATTTCCCAGGTTACCCGCCAATCTGGCTCTTAAAACCCGTTCTTCTACCGTGCCTTCGTCACAAAAAGCCTCCCTACCTCCAAAGGCGTGATAGGCCTGAAGATACAACCCTTTATCGTACAACAACTTAATGTCTTGAATCGCGTAGTCTACGGTCGGCATGCAACGTAACGGTAATATTACCCCAACTGCCATTGTGGAAAAGAAAAAATACTAAATACTCTGCAGATATTTGTTTTTGTGCGCAATCTGATATACTTGGCTTGAGCAATGAGATCCATTATGAGACGCGACTTGAAGCAAAGCGTTTGGGCGGCTTTCCCCAGTAGCGACTAAACGCTCGGCTGAAAGCAAATGCGCATTCCCAGCCGCATGCCTCCGCAGTTTCGCCCACAGTTGCATTTGTCTGGGTAAGAAGTTCCGCCGCCTTCTGCAGGCGCACTTCTCGTTGAAACTCCCCCAGACTCCTCCCCGCCAATGTTCGAAACTGCGCGCGCAGATGGCTGGCCGATAGTCCGATCTGCTTCGCCATCTCTTCTATGGATAACATGCGCGTGGGACTGCCAGCGATGAGAGTATGTACCCGAAGCAGGAGATGTTCTCCACGGTCAGTCTCAGCCCCATCGATGTGCGCCGAAGCGCTCTCACGCTCCAGCGCATGAAGAATTAGACCAAGCCGCAGCGCCAGTCGAATTCCGTACTCTCCGGCACTGTGTCCGTTGCTCTGGGAGCCTCCCGCGAGATAATCCTGCATGAACAGCGACAGATCCTGCCATGTACTTTCCAACGTAATTCGAAACGTTGAGCCCAGAATCTGCACTCCCTTTCGCTCAAACGTGATAAACAGCCAGTCCACTTCCGCTGAAGGATCGCTCGCCTGGGTGCCGGAAGCTCCAAACCGGATGAAGTAATGGAACTGATACGGAGCAACCAGAGCGCACTGTCCGGGTTCCAATCCGTAGGTCAGGCCATCCAGCACCATATGTCCCCTGCCCTGCAGCGGGATAATGAGCACGTGTCGATGGTGAAAATGCTGAGATCCCCGAACATGCGATTCCAACAGAGTACGCGGCCCTGTGCGCCCAAACATCAGAACATTGTCCGGCAATTCAAACCGACCGTGGCGCACTCCGTCGTAGTAATTCGACGGGCTTCGAAGGCGTCGAGAGATCTCAATCAGATCTGCTAGGTTTTTCACCATAACCGCCATGGTATGTAAATGCCGATGAAAGTAAAGTGACCTGTATATGGATTCGACCATCAAGATCGGCGTCATCGGCTGCGGCCAGCGCCTGCTCACTGTCGCCCGTAACCTTTTTCAGGATAACCCGTTAAGTCTACGGCTAAAAATCACCGCTCTTTACGATCCCTTGCCGGAAGCCGTGGAAACCATACGCTCGGAAGTGGCTCCTGACGCGCGCTCCTTTCCTGACGTACAGTCGTTACTCGCCTCAGACGTTGACTGGGTGATGGTTGGAAGCTGGAACTGCTTTCATGCCGACCAGATCATCGCAGCCCTGCAGGCCGGCAAACACGTGTTTGCCGAGAAGCCACTGGCAACCACCCTGGAAGATTGTGTCCGAATCAACGAAGCCCTGAAGGCTGCCGGAGATCGGGAGTTCTTCTTCGGCCTTGTACTTCGCTATGCGCCTATCTATAGAAAAGCCAAGGAGATACTGGACAGCGGCGTAGTGGGACAAATCGTGTCCCTGGAGTTCAACGAGACACTGGACTTTAACCATGGCGGTTATATTCATGGAAACTGGCGCCGTCACCGGCAGCGCGCGGGCACGCATCTTCTGGAAAAGTGCTGCCACGATTTCGATATCGTGAACTGGCTACTGGGCAGCATCCCCATCCGTGCGGCCAGCTTTGGCGGTCTGGACATATTTCGCCCCGATAAAAAGAGTCTGGCAAGTGATCTGAAACCTAATGTGGAAGGGCGTCTGCCTTACCGTGCCTGGAAAGATCCCGAGGGTGTAGATCCCTTTTCCGGCGGTTCCTCGATAGTCGATAACCAGGTTGCCATTTTGCAATACGCCTCTGGTGCCAGAGCCACATTTCATACCAATTGCCATTCGGCCTTGCCGGAACGCCGCCTGTATATTCTGGGAACCAAAGGTGCCATGCGATTTGACGCCGCGGCTTCGACGATCGAATGGAAAAGCATCGGGTTTGATACCAAGGCGGAATCTATCTCGCTGGGCCAAAACGGCATGCATTTTGGCGCGGACAAGGTGATGGCCGAACATCTGGCCCGTGCCATGGTGGGACAAGCCAAGTCCCTGGCTACGCTTCATGATGGTCTTACCGCCTCCGTTGCATGCCTGGGGGTAGACGAAGCGCTGGATAGGGGTGAAGTTATTGATCTGCAACCTTTCTGGCAGCGCGCAGGCGTTGCTGTCTGAGAATTGGATCCTGAGCCCGTAGCAACACGCCACATCATGCAACCACTTTCCGAATCCCGGCAACGCGAACGCGTTTCCGTTCACATCCACGATACCGCCCGAGCCGCATGTCAGGTGCTGGCGGGCGAGATTGCAGAACTGATTCGCTCCCGCGCCCGCGAAGGGCGGCAGGCCGTGCTGGGTCTGGCTACAGGTTCCACTCCAGTCAGCCTCTACAGGGAGCTGATACGGCTGCATAAGGAGGAGGGCCTGTCTTTTGCCAACGTCGTAACGTTCAATCTGGACGAATACTATGGTATCCCCAGAGATCACCCAGAAAGCTACTGGAGCTTTATGCATCAGCAGCTTTTCAATCACATTGATCTGCCTGCCAGTCAGCTCCATATTCCGGACGGAACGCTGCCTCGCTCGGCAGTTTTTGATGCATGCCGGCAATACGAAGAAGCAATTACCGCCCATGGAGGACTGGATCTGCAAATACTCGGTATCGGACGCACGGGCCATATCGGCTTCAACGAACCAGGCTCAGGCCGTGACTCCCGCACACGACTTGTCACACTGGACGCACTGACAAGACGCGATGCCGAGCGAGACTTTCCCGGCGAGGACAAGGTCCCCCGCTATGCGGTTACCATGGGCGTCGGCACAATCCTTCAGGCCCGCTCCATAGTGTTGCTCGCCTGGGGCGAGGCCAAGGCACGTGTCATCGCCCAGGCGGTAGAAGGTGAACAGCGCGAAAGTCTTCCTGCGAGCTTCCTGCAACAACACGACAATGTGCGGTTCCTGCTGGATAATGCTGCGGCGGGAGAGCTGACACGGGTCAAACTGCCGTGGCTGGTAGGTCCGGTTGAGTGGACTCCTCCACTCTCCCACCGGGCGGTAACGTGGCTGTCGGAAAAAGTTCAGCGCCCGCTTCTGAAGCTGCTGGATGAGCACTATGCGGAGCACGGTATGGCTGACCTTCTCACGACCCAGGGACCGGCTTATACGCTCAACATCCATCATTTTAATGACATGCAGCACACCATTACCGGCTGGCCCGGCGGTAAGGCTGGAGCGGACGACACGCATCGACCGGAACGTGCCACACCTTACCCTAAACGAGTGCTCGTGCTGGCGCCGGAACCTTCCGACGAAATGCTGGGGATGGGAGGCACTCTGACGCGTCTCGTTGAACAGGGACATGAAGTTACCGTGGCATATCTCACCTCGGGGAGCCTGGCTGTATCCGACGAAGAAGCGGAGATGGCAGCCGAACTCATTTCCGGCTACCTTGGCACCGAAGACAGAGACAAGTCATGTCATTTCCACAAGGACAAAGAGCCCGCCACCCTCCGTTCTGAATCGGAAGAAGCTGATAGGCGTCGCCTCAAGCGCCTTATCCGCCGTGGAGAAGCGCGGCAGGCACTGCACAGTGCCAATGTACCTGTAACGGCCGCGCACTTCCTGGATCTTCCCTTCTACGAAACTGGTCGCTACCGACAGTTCTACCCGGGCGAAGCCGACGTGAATGCCATCACGGAAATAGTATTGAAAGTTCGGCCGCACATGACCTTTGCCACCGGCGCAGGTCAGGAGCCAAACAGCGTGGGCGCCATCTGTTTCTCTCTGCTGTTAAAAGCTTTACGCGCAGCTCGTGGAGATGGAAGTGAAAGCTGTGGTTACACCGACAATTGCCATATCTGGCTCTACCGTACTCCGGACAAGGCCTGGCAAACACATGAGATCAACATGGCGGTTCCGCTCAGCCCCTCTCAACTCGCCCAGAAGACCCGCTCCATCTACCAGCACAAACGTCAGCGCGACACCGCTCCCGATACTTCCGATACCAAAGCCTGGCAGATTGCCGAATCTGCCAACCGCACGCTGGCCAAAGCATACGATGCTCTGGGCATGGCTGAGTATGAGGCAATCGAGGCATTTCAGCGCTGGGAAGCGGAGAAATGCTGATGACCATGCACTTTTCGCAAGCATCTGCGGATGTATTTGTTCCTGATGCCACGGACACAAGATGTCCCACTGATGTGCTGGCAGGCGTTACGCATCTCTGTATTGCCGCTCACCAGGACGACATCGAAGTCATGGCCCACTCCGCAATCTGTGATTGCCTTGATAACCCAGAGCAGTTCCGGTTCGGAGGTGTCGTGGTAACCAATGGCGCAGGCTCGCCGCGCACCGGACCGTATGCCGCCTTTACAGATACAGAAATGCAACTGATCAGGAGAGATGAGCAGCGAAGAGCGGCCAGTATTGGAAAGTACGCCATCCAGATTCAACTTGCCCACCCCAGCGACCACGTTAAAATCCCAGGAAGTCCGGGTCACACATCAGTGTTGCACGACCTCGACACAGTGCTTGCCGCATGCAAACCGCAGTTTCTTTATCTGCACCAGCCAGCAGATAAACATGATACCCATATTGCTGTGCTGCTCTGCTGTCTTAGTGCCCTGAGACGACTTCCCTCGGGGCAACGTCCCCCGAAGGTACTGGGCTGCGAAGTCTGGCGGGATCTCGACTGGCTTCCCGACAAAGCCAAAGTTGCTCTGGACAGCGGCCGAAGGCCGGAGCTTGCCCAGGACCTGCTACGCGCCTTTGATTCCCAGGTTACAGGAGGCAAACGCTACGATCTCGCCACCGCGGGCCGGAGGCTCGCCAATGCAACGTTCAACACGCCCCACGCAACCGATCAGTTTTCCGGCATCACCTGGGCTATGGATTTAACCCCATTACTGACGGAACCTGCAGTCGACATTGCGTCATTTACTCTTGATCACATAGACCGACTTCGGGACGAAACCGAGAGCAGACTCAAGCGATATTCGGCCGATTAACAAAGACATCATACATCTCTTTCTCTTGTACTTTGCCTCGTATAGGTAAGGCACTGCCCCGTCGAGCGCGCGTCTGCGATCTCTTCAACCGCCAAAGCGCCGTATATTAGAACTGGAACTTTAAACACCTCAGCCACATACTCCCTGATCATGATTTTTCTGGAGGACGTTTCATTCAGATCTCTGCTTGCACTCTTGGAACCACATATGGCGGAGCCCGCCTGGCCGGGTCTGATGGATCCCATGGTTAAAGAGCGGATCCGCGGCCATCTTATTCAAAGCGGGCGCTGGCAACAGCTTGCGTCTGAAGTGGATCCGCGGAAACCCATTCCGTTCCTGACACGTTCTTTGTTTCGGGATTATAAGCGGACAGGTACCCGCACGAGATATGAAAAGGAACACCGCATACGTACTCATGCTCTGAACACGGCAGTGCTGATGCTGTGGCTCGACCATCCCCAGGCGGAGCTTGACTATGTTCAGGACCTCATGTGGGCCGCCTGCGAAATGAGCACGTGGATCCTGCCCGCGCATGAGTTTACAACCATTGATCTGACGGCATCCGCCACTGCACGGTATCTCTCCGAATATAGCTTTATCCTCTCTGACCGCCTCGAAACTGAAGTACGAGAGCGCATCCATGCTGAGCTGGAACGCCGTATCCTGGTACCTGCGACCGATCCTGCACGGATGGATTACTGGCATACGGTCGACAACAACTGGAACCATGTTTGCAACGCCAATCTTATTGCCACAGCCCTTTATGAGATTAAGGATGCGCGCCGACTGGCGGCATTCATCCACCCGATAGTCATGCGGCTGGGGTATGCCATCGACGGTTTTACCAATGATGGCGGTTGTGTGGAAGGGCCCGGTTACTGGGACTATGGTTTCAGCCATTTTGTAGATGCGGCAATCATGCTTCAGCATCGCACGGGCGGGGCGATCAATCTGATGACGGCCGATCCTAAGATCGAGCGCATCTGCCGCTATCCCCTGGCCACCTATCTTTCTGCGCCCAAGCGGCTTGCTTTCTCAGATGCAGATGATGATTTCATCGCAGCTTCAACAGCTCTCAAAATCAACCGCTTCTTCCGCTTGCCTCGCCTGTACGATTACACCCAGCGGACAGAAGACCGTACTATGTTGTATATCAAGGACCTGCGTGGAATGTCTATATATGCTGGCGAGCAGCCTCAGGATCGTCCTGAGGAGGATGATTTTATTCTGCCGGATCTGGGTATGGCCAAAGCCTGTGCAGCAGATAAATCAAGCGAAGTCATACTTGGTGTCACCGCAGGAGACAATGGCGTTTCGCATAACCATAACGACCTGGGCAGTTTTGTCGTTTACCGCAAGGGCGCCGTTCTTCTTACCGACCCCGGCGCTCCGCTCTATACGGCAAAGACATTCGGTCCGCATCGCTACGACATCTTGCTCTGTCGATCTCGCGGCCACAGTGTTCCCGTGATTAATGGCCTGGAACAATCAGCCGGCGCAACATTCAGGGCTACCTTGACGACGGAGAATTTTGGCGTGCCGGGAGCGATAAAGAAGATAACGGCCGACCTGACCCGCGCTTATTCTGATCCAACCCTTGCCTCGCTGGTTCGCAGATGGGAACTTGCTCCAAACGGCAATCTTGCGATGACCGATACCTACATTTTTCGAGAACAACCTGAGTCACTGGAAGAAGCATTCATCACTTTCGCAAATGCCAATGTTCTGGAAAATGGTGATGCGGTGCAATTAAGTGAAGGCACCGTTACGGCCACGCTGCGCTCAGATGGAGAAGGCAAATTTGATATCCAGACTTTCTCCGCCGGGGAGTATGAAGGACGCGGTTCGGCCTCTCTGCATCGCATTCGATTCACGCCCAAAACGTTACTCCGCGAGATGACGCTGAGCTTTAGCCTGAAGTAGACATTTGGAGCAGATGCAACGCGGTTTCCTGCAACAAGCCATAAGCAAAAGTCAGAAAAGGATAACCCAAAAGAATATGATTTGAGCGCCGTTTCCCGCACCTTGGTTAAAAGCCATATGCCAAAGCGGCGCTTAAATTATTGTGAACTCTCTACACGCTGTCGAATCAGAAGAAAACGCGTTGCAATCCTCGTCGCCGGAGCTGGACGCCCTTCGGGCCGCCATTTGCGACGCCTGCAAGTGGATCCCTGCTATCACGCAGGAAATGCGCAAAGCGGTTGTGGGGCAACAATATCTGGTTGAGCGCCTTCTTATCGGCCTGCTAGCCAACGGCCATGTGCTTCTGGAAGGCGTGCCCGGTCTGGCCAAAACCACCACCGTGAAAGCGCTGGCTTCGTGCATACACGCAGACTTCAAGCGCATTCAGTTTACTCCTGATCTGCTACCCTCTGACGTCGTGGGCACGCTGATCTACAACCCGCGCGAGAACACTTACTCCACAAAGAAGGGGCCTATCTTCGCCAATCTGGTGCTGGCGGATGAAATCAATCGTTCGCCTGCCAAGGTGCAGAGCGCATTGCTGGAGGCGATGCAGGAACATCAGGTGACTATTGGTGATGAAACTCACCTGTTGCCGCAGCCCTTTCTGGTGCTGGCGACTCAGAATCCGCTGGAGCAGGAAGGCACCTACGCGCTGCCCGAAGCACAGGTTGACCGCTTTATGCTCAAGGTAGTGGTGGATTACGGCACTGCCGAGGAAGAGAAACAGATCCTTGAGCTGATGGCGTCTAACGCACCCAAGATCTGCCTCAATCGCGTGGTAGACGTGCAAACCATTATGGACATGCGCGTTCTTGTAGACCGCGTTTATGTGGACGAGCAGATCAAGAACTACATTGTGGCGCTGGTGCTGGCTACCCGAAATGCAAAGTCTGTGGATCCAAAGCTTGAGGGTCTGGTGCGCTATGGCGTTTCGCCGCGCGCTACCATTAATCTGACGCTGGCTGCAAAAGCCCACGCCTTTATGCAGGGCCGGGCTCATGTGACACCGCTTGATGTGCGGGCGATCGCAATGGATGTGCTGCGTCATCGCGTTCTGCTGACTTATGAAGCCGAAGCGGAGGAAGTAACCTCGGAAAAGGTGGTGGAGTGGATTCTGGATCGCGTTGCTGTGCCCTGAACGGCGTGACACGGGACTTTGTTCATAGTTTTCCCGGGCTCCTTCATCTCCCTTATATATGATTCCGCGACAATACCTTAAAAAGATCCGCCACATTGAGCTGCGCACCAGCCGGCTGGCGCAGGATCTCCTGACCGGCGCTTATCACTCCGTCTTTAAAGGGCGCGGCATGGACTTTGAGGAAGTGCGTGAGTATATGCCCGGCGATGACGTGCGCGCCATCGACTGGAATGTCACCGCCAAAACCGGCCAGCCCTACATCAAGAAATATCGCGAAGAACGGCAGCTTACCATCATGATTCTGGTGGATATCAGCGCCTCTGACGGCCTGGGATCCGGTGCACAGAACAAGAAAGAGCTGGCAGCGGAAGTAGCTTCCGTTCTGGCCTTTAGTGCAACACGCAACGGCGATCGTGTGGGGCTGATCCTGCATACCGATCAGGTGGAAAGCATGGTGCCGCCACGCAAAGGTCGCTCACACGTGTTTCGTATTATTCGGGAGATTCTGTTCTTTCGCCCCGCCAGTCGTGGTACGTCTATTAAAGTCGCGCTGAATTACCTGAATCTTGTTATGACCAAACCGGTCGTGGTTTTTGTCGTCTCGGACTTTCTGGATACAGGCTATGAAAAGGTGCTCAAAGTCACGTCGCGCAAGCACGATGTCATCGCGGTATCTATCTACGACCGACGCGAGCTGGAGCTTCCCGACGCCGGTATCGTCGTGCTGGAGGATTCTGAAACTGGCGAGCTTCTGGAGGTAAATACTTCGGACAGCGGCGTTCGGCAGCGATTTGCAGCAAAGGCAAAGGAAACTCGGGTCGCAAACAAATCCCGTCTGACGAAGTCCGGCCTGGATGTCATTGAGCTGGAAACCGGCAAGCCGTATCAACTGGAGCTGAAGAAGTTTTTTGAGCGCCGCATCGCGAGGGCTGGTCGATGAATACAGATAAAACTCCGGGATCCATCGAGATTCTGCAGGACTTCACCTGGGTGAGCGAGCCTGTGCCGTGGCCGCTATGGGTCTGGGTGTCCATATTCAGCCTGATCTTTCTGCTGATTGTTGGTGTCGCCTGGTATTTCTTCATATTCCGACAGAAAACCCGCAAAACAATTGAAGCTGCCCCGCAGATTCCCGCTCATGTAACCGCGCAACTGGCTCTCAGGCGGCTTGGCGAATCCATGGATGGAATGAGTGAGCTCGACTTTGTAATCGAAGTCTCGCGCATCCTTCGCGTTTATCTTCAGGAGAGGTTCAAGCTGCGTGCTCCGCATCGGGCAACAGAAGAGTTTCTGTGGGAGGCGAGCGAAAGCGCTCAGTTCAGCGAGGATCAACAGCAGTTGCTGGGCAAATTCCTTAGCCGTTGCGACATGATCAAATTTGCCCAGCGCCGGCACGTGGCCGTGGAAAAGATGAAGGAGCTGTTGGGGACTACGCAAGCTTTCGTAGAATCCACCACGGATACTCCAGGGCTGCAACAGAAAAGTCCCGCTCAGATCTCGTCTTCAGTTGTCATTTCGAATAAAGCCGGAAGCACTCAGCCCAAGGCTGCGGCACCACCGAAGGCAGCTCAATCTGCAGCACCTTCAGCATCCCGGCCACCATCTGCATCCCCCTCACCCTCACCTTCATGAGCGAGTTTATCCAGAATTTCAGCTTTGGACAGCCATGGTGGCTGTTGCTGCTGCTTGTCTTGCCTGCCGCAGGGTGGCTTCGTGGCCAGTTGGGTAAAGTGCCCGGCCTGCGTTACTCGTCAGTCAATCTGCTGCGCGAAGTCGCGGGACCAATCATGCGCAGTCCGGGTAAAATCCTGCTCTATCTGTGGCTTGCGGCACTCTTCCTCAGCATTGTGGCGCTGGCTCGTCCGCGGTTGGATCTGGGTTCTTCACCCGATCAGAAGGAAGGCGTGGATATTGTGTTTTGCGTAGACGTTTCCGGGTCTATGGATCAGAAAACCTTTCCTTACAAAGGCACCAAAATATCGAATCGCGAAGCGCTTATCCATGCGATTGGTGATTTTGTCGATAACCGCCCCAGTGACCGCTTTGGCATGATCGGCTTTGCGGAACACACCTACCTCATGAGCCCGCTCACGATTGACGGAGACTGGATCAAGAGCGTGCTGAAGGAAATAAAGCTCAAATCCTGGACGGCAATCGGCGAAGGTATCGTTTCATCAGTTGATCTTTTGAAGCAAAGTAAAAGCCCTTCCAAGATCATTGTCGTGGCCAGCGATGGTGGTAATAACAAAGGAATCTCCCCTTACGAAGCGGCCCAGATGGCGCGTAAAGAACGAATCCGCGTCTACACTGTCCAGTTCATGCCGCCCGGATCGGTAAGTGCCGCAAATTCTGACAGCCTGATGAGCAAAGTGGCCACAACCACAGGCGGCCTCTACTTCCAGGCATCCAGTTTCGAGCGCATTATGTCCATCTATCGGGAGATCGATCGGATGGAAAAGACAAAATTCAAGCAGAAGCAGTTTCGACTCTACGAGGAACTGTACAGCTGGTTCGTGCTGGGTGCCGGTGTCACGATCATATTGAGCTGGGTAGGAGGCAATACAGTATGGCTACGAGTTCCTTGATTTTCGCATATCCCGAGTGGTTCTGGATGCTTCCGGCTGCCGCCTCAATCGCCGTGGGCCTGTGGTTTCTGATGAGACGGCTTGTGCTGCGACGCGTCGCGCTTTTTCTTTCAACAACCTTTGCGGCACAGACACTTGCCGCAGTGGACTGGCGAAGAAAAATGGCCGGGTTCGCCGCGGTGGTCCTGATTCTCTCGCTGATGGCACTGGCGCTGGCACGTCCTCTGGTTGGTCCTCACGCCGATGCGGGCGAGAGAAAGGGCGCGGACCTGGTCATTTTGCTGGATGTATCCAAGAGCATGTGGGTTACGGATGTCGAACCGAACCGGCTGGAAGCTGCCAAGAAGGCTCTGATTGACTGGATCCAAAAGCAACGCAGCGACCGCATCGGGCTGGTGCTTTTTGCAGGCGAGGCCTTCGTGCAGGCGCCGCTTACTTACGACTACAACGCGCTCAGTTTCGTTCTGCAGGATGCCAGCCCCTACTCCATCTCCAAGAAAGGCAGCAATTTACCGCAGGCTATCGAAATCGCGACCGAGATGCTGCGCAATAACAAGGTAGAAACTAAGATCCTGATGATTGTAAGCGACGGTGAAAACCTGGAAGGCGACGCAATAGCTGCCGCACGTATGGCGCGCCAGCAGGATGGAGTCACCATCTTTACCGCAGGCGTGGGCACACCAGCCGGCGGCAAAGTGCCAAGCTACGATCCCAAACGGCAGCCTGTGCGTCCCCCCAACACTACCGACTTTGTTCGCAATGAGTTTGGTGCCGATGTCATCAGCCGGTTAGACAGTCAGGCGCTGCGTGTCATCGCGTCTGTTGGCGGTGGCGCTTACTATGATCTGAAAGCCGGCGAGCCCACTTTCCAAATCATGCGTGAAAAGAGTCTGATGCCGTTGGTCGAGAAGAATCGAAAGATCGCCGCCAAGGACTATGACGAGTGGTTCCAGATTCCGCTGGGTCTGGCTATCCTCGTCATGCTTCTGGAGCCGTTCCTCTACTTCAGCCGTGAAAAGGGTGGCGACACCGAGACGGGTGTTCCTGTCGTCAAGCCCGCCAATCTCTCCAAAGGCGTCAGAGCACGATCTCGTTCGCGGGCGACTGCTGATGCGGCGCTCGTAAGTGCTCTCATACTCTTGCTGATGCTATCGCCCGCAGGATTTTCCATCGCCCAGGCCACTGAGCGCGAGCCCTATTTGCAGAAGGTGGATAAGCTTCTGGAGACCGGCAAGAAAGCCGAAGCGGTGGATGTTCTTCGCAAGCTGGCGGAGCAAAAAGCTGATGACCCTTATATCAACTATAATCTCGCTCTCACCATGGTGCGCGCCGGAATGGTAGAGGAAGCACTGCCGATATTCGAGGCCGTGCAGATGTTGGCAAAGGAACCTGAGCTTCGTGCCAAGGCCGCCTTTCAAATGGGTAATCTGCATCTCCAGAAAGGCCTGCAGTTGCGCAGTGAAAAGCAATCCCCGGGTATATCGGCCGTCCGGGCGTTCGAGCTTGCCCTGAGCAACTACGATGCGCAGACCAAGACGGCTTCGACTTCACAAGGCAAACACAATCTGGAAATCGCCACGAAGCAGCTCGAAACCACCCTGCTTCTCATAGGCAAGGAGCGCACTCGCGCCAATACGGAAAAGACGCTGCGTGAAGCCCTGCAGGCGTACGAACGCGCCGCCGAACTGAACAAGGAGAATACGCCCCTGGTTGAAAAGGCAAAGCAGCATCTGGCCGCGGAGCTGGCGAAGAATGCCGCGAAACTGGACAAGGACGCCGACAAAGATGAAGCGAGCGACCTCGGCGGCAAGAATGCGATGGAAAAGACCCTGGAGAAACGTCAGACGGCCCTGAGCAAGCTGCAGGAAGCCGCGGGTCTGACCCCCACGGATAAAGACATCGAATCCGCAACGAAGAATCAACAGAACAAGATGTCCTCGCTGCTCACCAAAATGGCCAGGAAAGCGGAGCCTTTGCTGAACTCTAAACAGAACTTCTTCAGCAACAATGATTTCAAGGCACTGACCGACGCGGACGGCAAGCTGGAGCAGGCCCTCACGCTTAATCCGGATAACACCGAGGCCAAAGAGCTGAGCAGCAAAATGAAGAAAGGGTTGCTGGATGCCCATATGACCAATGGGGAACTGGCTCTGAAGCACTTCCGTAAGTCTGAAGATCCCGCGGGCAAGCTGGCGAATGCGACCGAGGCCGGCAAGGAATTTACCGCCGCCCTGTCAATGGATCCCGATAACAAGACGGCTAAGGACGGCCTGGGTGAAGTTAACGCGGCCCTCGCGGATCTGCATCATGCCGTTGGCAAGGAAGACCTTGCCATGGCCAGGTCCGAACTCGGCGCGGGTACGGCACCAGATGCCGGCAGCGCAGCTACACCACCGTCCGGCGCAGGGACGGATTCTGCCGCCGCCGCTCCTGCTGCGGGTCCTGCTCCCGGCGCAGCGCCGGCTCCGGTTCCGGGGGCCTCTCCTACGCCGCCGCCGGGAACAGCCACAGCATCCGCGCCGGCTGCCGGGGCATCGCCGAAAGGCACGGAGGCACTTCGCAAAGGCTCGGCCGCACTGGAAAAATCTCTGGAAAATCTTCGTGCGGCCACTAATCTAAAACCTGAAGATGCGGGCTTTCAGAAGATTCTGAAGGAAGCTGAAGGTCTGATGGATTCGATTCAGGGCGAACTTGCGAAATTGGAGGAAGGGAAAGGTGCCGGCGAGGGCAAGGGAGCCGGGGAAGGAAAAGCTCCGGGGGAAGGCGAAGGTCAGGGCGGTGATCCCAAAGCGGGGGAAGGTGGCGGCGGCATGCAAAGCATGAGTGGACTGCGCGGTAAAGCAGGCAGTGGTGGAAGCGGCGGCGGTGATTCCGCACGTTACTGGGAAAAGTACACGCGCGACTGGTAAAGTCATGGCTTCATGGAAGCCGATTGCGCCCATGGGAAACTGTCATCCAGCCCGGAAAGGGTTAAACGTTTTCTTTTCAGCGAAAATCCAATAATTGAACATTAAGCTTTCTCTTAATCCATCTTCTCATTTAGTGTGCATGTATTCCTCAAATACGTTTTCATGCTTACACTATCTATCATATCTATACGGTACAGACTGACCCACGCTCTTATTGTGTGGTGCACGATATGGTTGGCGCTCCCCTTTCATCTTCCCATTGCACTGGGCAACCCGGCTGGAGGGAATGTACAGTCAGGCTCTGTTACTATTAACACTGCGCCGGGCGGCAATGTTACGGTTAATCAAAGAACCGAACGCGCTGTCATCAACTGGAACAGCTTCTCCATTAAAAACGGGGAAACCACTACTTTTGCACAGCCGAATACCAGGTCCGCTGTATTAAATCGCGTGACGGGGGGCACGACCTCCCAATTGGACGGCAAGCTTAATGCCAATGGTCAGGTCTATCTGGTGAACCGAAACGGGGTCGTGGTGGGTAAATCCGGCCGGATCAGTGCCGCAAGCTTTACGGCCAGTACGCATGACGTCAGCAACGCGGAGTTCATGAACGGCGGCGACCTCACCTTCAGAGGAAGTTCCAGCGCTTCAGTTATTAATTTCGGCAAGCTCAAGGCAACCGACGGGGATGTCACTCTGATTGCTCGTCGGGTGGAGAATCATGGGAAAATCACCGCCAGAAGGGGCTCCGTCAATATGGCGGGAGGAACGGAAATTTTGCTGAGGCCCGGCGGAGACAGCGCCAACCAGCGTGTATTTATCAAGAGCAGCGGCGTGGATGGAGCTGGCTCCGTGCTGAATACGGGATCGATCCGCGCTATGGCGGCCGAATTGCGAGCCACAGGTGGCAATGAGTACGCGCTGGCGGTTAACAACGCGGGTGTAATTCGCGCCAGTACGGTGGACAGAAGCGGCGGCCGAATAGTCCTGAAGGCGGAAGGTGCAGGGTCGAAGACATCAGGCAAAGTGATGAACTCCGGCAAGCTGATTGCGAAAGCACGTGGTAACGGCAAGCCCGGCGGATCTGTTGTCATTACGGGCGAGCACGTTACCCTTGCCGCGACATCGCGCATTGATGTCAGTGGCAATGCCGGTGGATCAGGCGGCACCGTCAATATCGGCGGCGGAGCCCAGGGTAAAGATTTCACGATTGCCAATGCAAAGACGATCACGCTGGAGCAGGGTTCCCTTATCAACGCGGACGGCGGAACCCGCGGCGGCAGCGCCATACTCTGGAGCGACGAAAATACAAACTTTCTGGGTACCGTGACAGCGCGCGGTCCTGTCGGCGGATTTGTAGAAGTGAGTTCCAAAGGCCTTCTTCACTTCCATGGCCTTGTAGACACTGCCGGCGGCACCCTGCTGCTCGATCCTGCCAGCATTACGATAAACAATGGCACCAGCACGTCAGCAACGGATTCCATACTCAATGTGGATGAACTGGTCAACATGCTGTTCTTCAATGATATTACGCTCCAGGCTACCCATTTCATTACTGTCGATGCAGTTATTGCTTCTTCCTCACCATATGATTTAAAGCTCGACGCTCCCACGCTTAATCTGAACAGAGCAATTTCGCTTGGTGTGGGTGCAACTCTTTCAGGTTCCTCTACTATTATAAATATAGGTGCATCGGGAAAAATACAGAATGCCGTACACGCTGCTTCTGCTACGACTTCGGCAACGTTAAATCTTGCTGCGGCAACGTATGCGGAGAATATCGCTATAGATAAAGCAATCACTCTGACTGGCAAGGGAGATAGTACAATAATTAACGGGAACAACAGCGGAACCGTATTTACCATTAAACCCGGAGCCGGCAAACAGGTTACATTCAACAGTCTGGCAGTAACGGGCGGGACCGGAACTTTCGCCCTCATCGGTACGGATACTGTTGTGGTCGGCGGCGGTTTTTACATGATATCCGGAGATACCGCGATCAACAATGTCACTATATATGGCAACACTGTGCAGGACCGTGGCGCAGGCATATTCTTCAATAGTCCAGGCACGTTGCTGATAAATAATTCAGCAATCAGAAACAATACGTCCTACAAGGATGCGGCCGGTCTTTACAACAGATATGGCGGTTACGTCCGTGTCAGTAATACCACTTTCAGCAATAATATATCACCTTCAGCTGCCAGCGTGGCGGGTGGGATGCTCAACTATATCGATGGCTCTAATGCAGTGGACATCATTAATTCCACCTTCACTAATAACCGCGCTAATAATGGGGCTGGCATATACAATTATGCTTTGGGCAAATCCATTGTTAATATTACGGGAAGCACATTTACCGCCAATCAATCGCCTGTTATTGGTGGAGGAGCCATCCTTAACTGGACGGAAGGGACAGCACGCATCAATATCGCGGGTTCCACCTTTACTGGGAATCAGGGCCAGAATGGCGGGGGTATTTTTAACTATGTGAATAATAGCTCCAGGGTAATTATCGCCGATTCGATATTCTCAAAGAATATTGGCATCAATAACGGTGGTGCAATCTACACAGATATCAGGGGTAACGCTTCTGTGGAAATCAATAACTCAAGGTTCACACAAAACCAGGCTCATCGTGGTGGCGGAGTCTATGTACGCAATGCAACCGGAGCCACAGGCACGGAAGCTATCAACAGCTCGATCTTTACCGGCAACACATCCACGATTGGTGGCGGCGGAATACATACCAATATTAACAGCATAACTGTCTCGATCCAGGGCAGCACTTTTACAGGAAATTCTTCCGGGGACAGGGGTGGTGGCATTCAAAATAACAGCGTCAGCACGGCGCGTCTCATTATAAGCAATTCCGTATTTACCGGCAATGCAGCAACACTTCGCGGCGGAGGCATTCACAATAATATGACCGGCGGATCCATGGCTGTAAGCGGATCCACATTTACAAACAATGTTGCCAGCGATCCCATAAATGGTGGCGCGGGGATACATAATAATGTGAGCGGAGGCACCGTTCTGATTTCTGGATCTGGCTTTAATGGAAATAGATCTGCATTTGGCGGCGGTATCTTCAACACGCTTACAGGTACAGGTGCTATCAGCATTAGCTCCTCCTCTTTTACAACGAACACTGGAGCGCCCTCCGGCAGCGGTGGTGCCATGATGAATCGCGTTGACGGTACTGCTTCCCTTACCATTAATGGTTGCACCTTTACAGGCAATTCCGCCAGCTTCGGCGGCGGTCTGTTTAACTGGTTGTATGGCAATGCCACCATGACGGTTCAGGACAGCACCTTCCAGAATAACAGCACGGCTTACGTTAATGGTGAAGGTGGAGCTCTCTATAATTACATCTATAACAGCGCGGCACTTACTATCCGCGGCAGTACTTTTATAAGCAATACAGCCGACGTACTTGGCGGTGCTATCAGCAATGCGGGATCATTTGCTGCCAATACGGGAGGAAGCGTTATGATATTCAACAGCACTTTCTTCGGCAATACTGCGGTTTACGGAGGCGCGATTTACCAGACAGCCACGACCAACAGCACGTTAACCATCGACAGCTCCACTATTGCCGGCAACACAGCTACATTAGGCGGTGGCGGCCTTTATGCTGATATTGTTCCTCTTACACTCCGCAATACCATTATAGGTGATAACATTGCACCCACGGACCCCGATGTATACGGATCTAACAGCGCAACTTCTATAGTGGATGGTGGACATAATCTGATCGAAAACACGGGAAATATTACGTCATTCACCGGACCTGGTACCATCACTGGAGTTGATCCCCTCCTCGCGCCTCTCGGCTTCTATGGCGGGCCTGTGAAAACAATGGCGCTGCGGGTGGGAAGCCCTGCGCTGAATGCTGGAAGCACGACTCTGACCGTCGATCAGCGCGGCTTCGCCCGCCCCTCTGGGGCACAGGAGGATATTGGTGCGTATGAGGCTCAGCCGACTGGCACCTACATGGTGCTGAACACCTTGGATTTCCTCGCAGTGCCGATCGCCAATTCGCTACGTCTTTCAACCTCCACTGGCTATTTTGCGGAGGTACCCACAAACGTTATCTTTAATATTCCTGTCACTGACCCGGGTTACAATACCGGCACTGGCGTGTGGACTATCGCCGCGCTGGCCGGAACCACCGGCTTCTCGATTCTTCACTCGCTTAATATCAACGCTGCCACGCAGCCTGGATATACCGGCACGGCTCCTGTTATCGTGGTAAATGGAAATCGCGCGGGCGGTGTTGCGGCCTCTGTCTTTACTGTTGCGCCCGGTGCCGGAAACACGGTCAGCATGAACGCGCTCGGTATCACTGGGGGAAGCGGAATTTTCTCGGGTGGCGGCATCCTGTTCTCCAATGGTAATCTGAACCTTACCAACTCTAACATTTACGGTAATGTCGCAGGAAATTACGGTGGCGGATTGTACAACGCCAGTACAGGCGCTTTGAATATAACGAACTCCACCTTTGCCAATAATTCATCACAATTTGGTGGAGGCATTGCCAATTATCTGACGAATTCAGCATCTGTAAGCATTACAGGGTCTACCTTCAGTCAAAATGCCTCTTCTATTCAGGGCGGCGGAATCTATAGTTACATGACTGGTTCTGCCACTGCGTCCATTCTTACTTCCACCTTTAATAGCAACGTTTCCGCCGCGGATGGCGCCGGCATCTATGCCTATATGCTGGCAAACTCTGCACTCTCGGTTAATAGCTCTACCATTGCGGGCAATACAGCTATAGGTTATGGCGGCGGGCTTTACATTCGCATTGGTGCAGCCACTGTAAATAATTCGATCATTGCTCTGAATACGTCCGTAAGCGGATCAGGTCCGGACGTTTTTGGTATTGTTGCAGCAACAAGCAGTTATAATCTGATAGGCAACGTGACCGGCTCTTCGGGCTTCAGCAGCGCAGCGCCCTTCAATAATCTCCTGGGTACGAGTTCGGCTCCGATTGATCCACTGCTGTCTGTTCTGGGCAGCTACGGAGGCACCACTCAAACTATGGCGCTGCTGCCCGGCAGTATGGCGATCAATGCCGGTAATCCTTCCCTCGGTGGAGTGGATCAACGCGGAACCGCACGTCCCCAGCAAGGCCACGCCGATATTGGTGCGTTTGAGTCGAGCGGCTTCACCTATACGTTGCCCGCCGATCAAAGCACTGTCCTCGGCTCTCCCTTCGATCCGCTGACCGTCACTGTGACGTCAAACAATAGTGCTGAGCCAGTCGCCGGCGGCTTGGTTAATCTGGTGGTGCCGGCATCTGGTCCGACAGCCTCCGGAGTACTTAGCGAAACCATTGATGCGTCCGGCAAAGCTGTTTTCATGCTGACCGCCTCAGGATCTGCCGGAGGCCCATATACCGTATCACTGAGCTCATCACCCTTCAGCTTTTTCGCGCTTACCAACTTGGCGTCCAGTATCATCGTGCCGGATGTCCTCACCCCTGTCGTTGGAAGGAACGGAATAGATCCTTTCTCCAACACTCTGGCCCAATTCAACGCTGCTCAGAATGAAGAGGATGATCAGGACCGCCCCATAAATCTTACGCCAAACATCCCTCATTTTTACT
>JBGGNE010000450.1:0-4627 GCA_041287705.1 Methylacidiphilales bacterium
CATGAGCGCCCCCATCATCGGCACCCTTGCCATCCTGATGTTCCTGGGCAAATGGAACGACTTCATGCTGCCCCTTATCGTGCTGCGCGACAAAGAGCTTTTCACCCTCGGCGTAGGCCTGATCTACCTGAACGGCGAATACGTCAAGCAGTGGGGCCGCATTATGGCTGCGTTCCTGATCGCCTCCATGCCACTCATCATCATGTTCCTCTTCACCATGAAGCTCTTCGTGCGCGGCCTCAGCGGCGGCGCGGTGAAGGGCTAATACGGAAAGTCTCGATTAAGGCGGGCAGTGTTCATGCCTCAAGCGCTGAACACTGCCCGCCCTGGCATACGAGACCGGGATCTATTCGGTCCAAGGAGTAGCTCAGCGGCTCCTAAGCAAAGTTTAGCGTTGAGGCTCTGCCCGCATGGCGCTAAGGGTTAGGTGTCCGTCACCTTCAACCGGTCAACGCTATGCCACTGCCCGTTTCCATCCCCTCCGCCGCCGCCGTTTCTGCTGTTACATCTGATCTGCGCCAGCGCAGGAAAGTCCTGGTATTGCTGAGCGGCGGCATGGATTCGGTCACGGCACTGTACGTCGCGTTGCGCGACCACAATGTGGTGGGCACGGTCAGTTTCCACTACGGCTCCAAGCATAACGACTCCGAGATTCCCATGGCCGCGTGGCACTCCGCCAATATGGGCGTGCCGTACCACGTCATTACGCTGGACTTCATCAGCAAGTTCTTTTCCTCCAACCTGCTGCGCTCGGGCGGAGCCATCCCCGATGGTCATTACGAAGAGGACACCATGAAGCAGACCGTTGTTCCGTTCCGCAATGGCATCATGCTCTCGATCGCCGCCGGATATGCCGAAAGCATCAATGCTGAAGCGCTCGTGATTGCCGCTCATTCCGGCGACCACGCCATTTACCCGGATTGCCGCGAAGACTTCATGTCCGCTATGAGTGATGCTATTGGCCTGGGTACCTATGCGCAGATCGGGCTCCTGCGCCCGTTCATCGCAGAAACCAAGGCCGGCATTGCCAGGATAGGCGCATCGCTTGGAGTCGACTATCGCCGCACCTGGTCCTGCTACAAGGGCGGCGCGCTGCACTGCGGCACATGCGGTACCTGTGTCGAGCGCCGCGAAGCATTTGCTCTTGCAAAACTGCCGGATCCCACAAGCTACCAGGAAACGCCTCCCCTGCCCGTGCGCCCTGGTACGGCATAATAACTTACGTGCCAGGCTTTCCGCCGATCCCATTCCTGAAAACGAAAAGCCCCGTGCATCGGATCGGGAACAGACTGCAGCGCGAAGCTGCCCGATGCACAGGGAGATAAGAATCAGGACGCAACAGCCATTTTTGAGGCTGCGGCAGCATCGCGATTAGGCGACGGCCTGCTGCTTGCCTATGAGGGCGTCATCTGTTTCCAGGAAGTCGAACAGCGTGCTCTTTGCGGGATCGATGCCTACGGAGGCACACTGGTCGATAAACCACTGCTTCTTGTCGGGGTTATCGTACGGGCGGGCGGCTTCAAGCTGTGCGGCAAAGGCGTTGATTTCTTCGGCGGTCTTGGGCGCGCCGTGGGTGTTGAGCCATTCCACGACATCCTGATCCGAGGCGTTGTTGGCCAGAAGCTGCTTAACATCTTCACCCTTCACTTCCTTGAAACCGAAGAGATAGTTATCCAGCGGGCAATCGAAATGATAGTCGCCAACCGATCCGGCGAGCGAAGCACGGCCTTTATCAATGGCGCGGGCAAGGAGCGGATAGCCACCGAGGCGTACGCGGGGACTGCGAGGGGCAACCTTGGAAAGGTCTTTTGCGTTGGTGTTGCTCATAATGAGAAGTGAGGGTAGGTTGAGTAAAGACGGCATTTGCTGTTAATCCATCACCAGATGGTAAAACAACATATGTCGTTTTCTGAAGGTAATAGAGCATTAGACGAATTCCTTGTCAAGTGTTAGCCTTCGACTCACTGCCATGCCTCCCGATACCACCAAGCTAGATCCCCGCATCCGACGTACCCGGCAAATGCTGTTCCAGGCATTCGGCAACCTGCTGGGCGAGAAGAGCTTCGACCAGATCTCGGTACAGGACATCGCGGAAGCATCGACTTTAAACCGGGCGACATTTTACGATCATTTTGCCGATAAATTTGCCCTGCTTGAAGCGATGATCGGCGAACGATTTCGCGCATGCATTGCCGCGCGGGTGGAAGATGGCACGGCCAGTTGCGAAACCAGAATGCGCCAGCTGATCCTGGCCGCGTGCGATTTTCTCGCCGAAACCGCCGCCGGCTGCCAGAAGCATCAGCGCCAGTTCGAGCCGATCGTGGAATCCCAGGTAAAGGCGATCATTCGCGAGTTTCTGCTGGAAGCCCTGAAACGGCACGACGCCAAATGCCCCGGTCTGCGCTCCACCATGATGAGCTGGGCTATCGCCGGCGCCGCGCTGGAGTGGAGCCGCAAGAAAAACATCTCCGCCGATGAACTGGCAGATGCGATTTTGCCCGCTGTCTGCTATGTGGTGCTGAGCGTGCAGGCGTAGGGGCGTTACCAGATATCCAGCCTGGGATCGTCCATGGGATAGACAGCCAGCCAATCCGCCAGAGTGCAAAGGCAGGCTGCGTTCTTGTTATAAGTCCAGCCACTTTCTGTCGGCAGCTCGCGAACAAGGTCCGGTACCCCGTGCGGAAAATGAAGCACTGCAATGGTTTTCCAGCCACGCGGAATTTCGTAATCCGTCCATGAAAATTGTTGAGTCGACGCAATAACCCTACCCTCTGTATGTATGCCAAGTTCCGGGTGTCCTCTTGGATAAATAACATCAAAACGCGTACCCATTGGAATATCCCGGTAGGCATACTCCAGAAAATAATAACCAGAGCTCTCAGGCAGTTTCAGTGGCAGATTATACTTACATATCCTTTTCGCCCCTGCTGACAAAGCACCCGCAATATAAAGACTCCGTTCTTCGACAGGCGTTGAGGCTTTGCCATTAAATTCCTTCCGTTCCCACAAACGCCGTTTCAGCGGGTGGGGCAGCCCTGAAAAGGGATCGCCCGCTCTCCAGGCTTTCCAGCGACGCATCACCTGCCCCAGGGTCGCCCTGTCGCAAAGCAACGCACCAGAATCTATGACGTTGTTATAAGCATCATACCGGACTGAATAGCCTGGCAATGCAGGCCGGGCCTGGAAAGCGAAGCCCCACATGCCGACGCTGAATGCGAGCGCATGCAGATTTTCCATTTCTTCAACACCAGGATCGCAAAACATGTAGTGCGGGAAAGGAGTGATCCTTGTCTTGTGAGGTTGTTTCCTCTCGGTATAAATATATAGGGGCATTTGACAGTCACCTACACAACGGCGCTCCAGTTCAACTTCTTCCACGATCCCGTCTCTGCTTTCAACACATCCTGCATGTGCCTGAGCGCATCATCATTATCGCGCTTACTTTCAGAGCAGACACAGTCGCGCGGAATGACGAGCTTATAGTCCCGCAGATACGCATCATGGGCAGTGAAAAGGATGCAGTTATTTCCTGCATATCCGGCCAGAATAATGGTCTGGGCTCCGATATGGCGCAGAAGGAGATCGAGAGTGGTGGCGTAAAAGGCTGAATTCTTGGGCTTTAGGACAAAGTAATCTTCCCTGAGCGGCAACAGCGGTTTAACCAGATGAGCGCCCTTGCCCTCACTGCACTCTTCGATCAATGATTCAAAGTTGGAACGCCAGCGCCCGAAATTATCGTTGGCGTAGATGACCGGAACATCCTTTTGTCGGGCTGCTTTGGCAAGAAGTGCTATCTGGGGAGCAACATCTTCTGCTTCTGCCAAAAGATCTTCCGAGCCGGGAAAATCAAAGTGATTGATCACGTCTACCAGCAACAGCACTACGGAAGATCTGTCTTTTACATTACCGTGTAAATGCGAAGCCTCGGAAGTTGGGGATGCCATCCATTACTATATACGGAAAGCGCGC
Source organism: Methylacidiphilales bacterium (assembly GCA_041287705.1). Lineage (GTDB taxonomy): Bacteria > Verrucomicrobiota > Verrucomicrobiia > Methylacidiphilales > UBA1321 > LW23. The sequence continues at coordinate 3,970 of JBGGNE010000450.1, forward strand.
AACGTCTACGTCTACAACTACGAAAAGTCTATATCCAGAAATGGATTGCCCCCGGACTTATGCCATGCGAGCGACAACAACTCGCAAAGTCCGGGGGCAAAGGGTTAGGGCCGAAACGGATCTTCCGTTCGTGAGCGCGTCAGGCATGAGAAGTACCTGCCGCTGTGCAGGTTCCCACCCGCACATGCTCTAAAGGAAGATTCCGATACCGGCCTGGGTCGTGCGCGGTGGAGAGCCCAGGCGCGACCACTTCTGCGTCGGCAGGAGATACAGTGTTTATAAAAGCAGGGGAAACGCAAACCAGGTGAAGCAACCGGCGGACGCCTGCCCATCAAAGGGCTCAGCGTCACGCTGGTGGGCTGGCTGAGCGCTATTGCAGCATCTTTTCCAGCTTGGGATCCTTGGGCACGCCCAGGCCGATAGCGATCTGGTAGTGCTTGCGGGCGGATTCCTTGTTGCTGGGCTTCTGGCTGGCGTAGATAACTGCGAGATTGAAGTGCGCGTCGCCATAGTTGGCGTCCAGTTGAATGGCTTTGCGGCACTCCTGCTCGGCGGCTTCCTGCCAGCCCTTCTGGGAGCAGGCGATGCCAAGGTAATTATGGGTCTGGGCGTTATTGGGGTTCAGCGCGGCGGCGCGGGTCAGGCTGGCAACGGCTTC
>JBGGNE010000451.1:0-45727 GCA_041287705.1 Methylacidiphilales bacterium
GACTCTCGCCCTGCTCATGCTCCAGGCGCTCTTCTTCCGACATGGGGCGCTCAAAGGCTGCGAGCAGGCTATAGGCACAGGGCACCACGAAGAGCGTCAGGACTGTCGAGACCGTGACGCCGCCCAGAATCGTGACAGCCAGCGGAATACGGCTTTCAGCGCCCGGGCCGATGGCCAGCGCAGGCGGAACGGCCGCGGCCAGCGTGGCAAAGGAAGTCATCAGGATGGGACGCAGTCGCACATAGCCGGCCTGCAGGATAGCGTCACGCACCGACATGCCGTGCTCGTAGCGACACTGATTGGCGAACTCCACCAGCAGAATCGAGTTCTTTTTGACAATGCCCATCAATAGCACGAACCCAATAAGGCTGTAGAGGTTAAGCGATTGCCCCGTAAGCCATAAACCAAGAAACGCACCGCTGACACTGAACGGCAGCGCCAGCAGCACCGACATGGGGTGCAGGTAGCTGTTAAACTGTGACGCCAGTACCATGTAGGCCACCAGCACTCCCAGCCACAGCGCAAAGGTGAGGCTGCTGAACGTCTCGCGAAAGATAGCCGCGCCGCCGCCGAGAAACAGCCGGTAGCCGGTGGGCAGCAGCTCCTTACCCATCGTCTCGACGGCTTCCAGCGCAGCGGCCTGGCTCTTGCCGGGGGCCACGTTGGCAAAGATAGAGATGGACCGCTCACGCAGACGGCGCGTCAGGGTCTGGTACGTCGTCACGGTTTCGGTGCGGGCCACGTCGGTAAGGGGCAGCAGTTCGCCGTAGCCAGTGCGCACATCCAGCTTGCGGATATCCGCCTCGCCCACACGCTCAGAGCTTTCCAGACGCAGCCGCACGTCGTAGCGACGGTCGCCGCTGGTGAATTTCCCCTGCGCGATACCGCCGATAGCGGTGCTTACCGTATCGGCAATGGTCTGCACGGTAATGCCGCGAATGGCCGCCGCGGCGCGGTTCGGCCACACTCGCACCTCGGGCATGCCGGTGCGGAAATCCGTATCCACGTCGGTCACCATCCCGCTCTTATTCATGCGATCGACCAGCTTCGCGGAGATCTTCTGCAGTTCCTTATAGTCCGCGCCGCGCAGATTGACCTCAATAGGAAAACCTCGCTGCGCAGTAAAGCCACGCGTGCTGAGATCCTGCGGAACGGCGCGGAAATCGGGGATGCGGTTCAGTTCCGTTCGCAGCTCTTCCATAACCTGGAACTGCGATTTCTCGCGGAGCACTTTGGGGCTAAGCGTGATGTGGTGCAGGAACGGAAAATTCCAGTCCATCTCGAACGATGGCTCGCGCCTGGGCTTCAGGGAAATATAGAGCGTGGCGGCGTTCACCGCGTCGTCCGTCACCGCGCCGGCCGGGGTGCCACCAGTCTGGGTAAAGCCGCCTATTGCGGAGAAGTAGCGCTCGATTTCCGGCCTGCTCTTCAGGATGCGATCGACCTGCAACAGCTTCTGCGAAGTAAAGGCGAGTGACGATCCCACAGGAGTCTGCACGCGTACAATGAAGACGCCCTGATCCTGCGCCGGCACAAACTCGCGCTTCAGATCGTTGCTGAGATTCAGGGAGTAGACAAAGAGCCCGGTGGCCGCAGCCAGCACAATGGCGCGCATGTAGAGGGAGACGCCGAGCGACCACCGGTAGCCCAGGCTGAGCCACTCAAAGAGCGGGCCGGAAACGCGCATGATGAGCGGTGTGCGATGGCTGCGGCTCATCATCTGCGAACATCGCATGGGCGTGATGGTAATCGCCTCCAGCAGAGACAGCGCGACAGCCGTGGAGATCGTAATGCCGAACTGAAAGAAGAACTTGCCGATAATGCCCTGCATGAACGCCACGGGCAGGAAGATCGCCATAACCGCCACCGTGGCCGCCATGGCCGCAAAGGTGATTTCCCGCGCGCCATCCAGCGAGGCGCGGACGCGATTCTTCCCCATCTCAAAGTGGCGCACAATGTTCTCCAGCACCATGATAGCGTCATCCACCACAATGCCGATAGCCAGCGACAGGCCAAGCAGTGTGAAGAAGTTGAGCGTGAAGCCCATGTAATACATCACGATAAACGTGCCCATCACCGAGGTGGGGATGGAGAGCAGCACGTTAAACGTGGAACTGATGGACCCCAGGAAAAGATAACACGCCACGCCCGTTACCAACGCGGAGAGCACGAGCGTAAAGAGCGTCTCGTTAATGGCCTCGCGAATGAATTCCGTGCTGTCGAAGTTCACCTCCACCTTCACGTCGGGCGGCATGATGCCGTTGGCGGACATCTGCTTCAGCCGCGCCTTTACTGCCGCGCTTACCGCCACGGCATTGGCGCCGCGCTGCTTCTTGATGCCGACGCCCAGCCCCTGGCTTTCGGCGACAACGGCCACGCGGCGTATGTCGTCCAGGCCGTCTTCCACGCGCGCCACGTCGCGGATCCGTATGGTGCTGTTGTAGATAGGCTGGCCGCCGCGACTCTTGATCTGGATGTTGCCTATCGCTTCCGCCGTCAGCCCTTCGCCCATCGTGCGCACGTTCATTTCCGTACGCGAGTTCTCCAGATAGCCGGCCGCCACCTCAATGTGCTCCTGCTCGATGGCGTTCTTCACATCCATCACAGTCAGTTGCAGCGGCTTCAGTTTGTTATTATTGATCCACACGCGCAGGTTGCGCTGGCTGTAACCGGCCAGCACTACTTCACCCACGCCCGGGATCGTCTTGAACTGATCTGCCAGAATGACCTCTACAAACTGTGTCAGTTTCTGCAGCGAGCGCTTGCCGGAAACCGCCAGCAGCAGAATCGGCTGATCCTCCGGATTGCTCTTGGTGATCGTGGGGCGCTCCACACCGAGCGGAAGCTGCACGTAGCTGATCTTGGACTGCACTTCAGTCAGCGCTGAGTCGATATTGCGCTCCAGATCGAACTCCAGCGTAATGGCGGCCTGCCCCTGCTGGATGTTGCTGATGATGTCGCGCACGCCCTGGGTGGAGACAAGCGTTTCTTCCAGGCGATCGACAATTTCCGCCTCCATTACTTCGGGCGCCGCGCCTGACCAACGCACGTTGACGGTGAGGACGGGGAAATCGACGTCGGGCTGCTCGCTCACACCCAGGCGGCTCAGCGCAATAGCGCCAAACACAATAAGCGCGAACATCAGCATCCACGCAAAAACCGGGCGGCGGATGGAAATGTCAGAGAGAATCATGCCGGCACACTCCTCCTTGCAGGCGTCCGCACACGCGCTATGGCGAGAGTCGCGTTTATCAAAAACGACTGTTCCTTGCGTCGAGCGTTGAAGTTATACGTGCGGGCAGGCATGAATCCCCACCACACTGCGATGTAAGTGCGTCGGCGTCAATGACGAGGAGCGCTCTTCAGGCCGGTTGTGGAAAGTTTTGCCAAGAAACAACGGCTAAGACCAGCTCTCAGAGTTATTTGGCAGAGAAGGAGACTGAGAATGTTTTGGCAACCACAGATATTTATACTATCATGTGTGAGATGTCGTTGACCTTTTGGATCGTGATTATTGTGAGTCTTATCATCCGCGCATACCGCGCAAGCTCGGACGACACGAATACCCAGCCGGCAATTTCCGCGCAGGACATGATTGTTCTGCAGCATCTGGAGCGCTGGCAGAAGTCACTGGATATCAGGGATTACGCAACCGCTGAGGCCGAGCTGAATGCCGCCGAAGCCGCGCATAAGGGTACTGCAGTTCCCGCGATGCTGTTCGTAAGGCGAGGTATCGTGCGCTTCCTGCGTCAGAACTACACAGGCGCAGATGCCGACATGAATCGGAGTGAAAAGCGCGATAAGTACACAAGCGGGACCGGCGGCGGGATGGAGGCGGGGGATTACGTCATGCGCGCGGAGGTACGGCTTTTTGTGGGGCGCCTGAAGGAAGCGATAGCAGAGCTGGAAAAATGCAAAATCATACCGCAGGGTGATTTGCATCAGGGTAAAATCGCCAGGCTGCTGGGTATTGCGCACTATTGCCAGGGCGACATGCCGGCTGCTGCGCGTAATTGGGCTCATGGAGCCGGTAATGTCTCGGACTCCACCTTTCTGATGCGCTGGTGCGCCCTGACGAGAATGGGAGCCGAAGCCGGCGCTACCCGCGAGCTGGAAGGCCTGGACAATGCCACCTTTCATGAAAAAGACGCGGACGCTGTCTGGTACGATTATATCCGTAAATATCTGATTGGACGTTTGAGCGCGGAGCAACTTCTGCAACATGCGACCAGCCTCAGCACAGATGAGAAGGCCCAGGGGATGCGCAAATGTCAGGCCAGCTTCTACATTGCGGCAGCTCTTCAGGGAAAAGACAAAGAAGAAGCGCTGTTTGAGCTGAACAACTGTCTATGGCGGAAGGAGACCTCAGCCTACGAATCTCTGATGGCCCAGGCAGATCTGAATCGGTTGAAACCTGCTGAGCCACCTTCCTCAGCTCCTCCAACAGCTTTGGGTGGAGCAGGCCGTGTAATCAGACCTTCGCCGCCCGCTCCTTCCTCCTCTGCCTGAAAATACCAAATTTCAGACAACAAATAGCTTAGCCCGAGCGTAGCAATCTTGACGCAAAGGAAGCGCGTTTCTATCGTTTAGAGTCTCGTTTACATTTATGCTCACAAAACTCCGCCCCGTAACTCAGTCTGTCTGGATGGCCGTGGCATGCGGCTGCTGCGTGATGGTAACTTCCCTTCACCTGGTCAGCCAGACTGCATCAGCACAGACGGCTCCGGGCAAAGAGGCGGCGAAAGCTCCCATTTACTCAAAGAACTTTGTGGGAACGCCCCAGTTCTTTACCACTCAGGGTGAAAGCTCTGCCGGAACGGCCAGCATTGTGCAGGGGCCGGATGGCAAATCGACCTACATCATCACCGCTCGACATTTGCTGGGGCCTTCCGGTGGTTTCAAGAGCGAAGTCGCTGCGGCGGATGTACCGGCGACAGTTCAGAGCATTGTGCTGACAACATTTGATGGCGGTACGGAGCGTAAATTCAATATCAAGGGAATCGCCGTGCCCGTGACCGGGCCGGAATCATCCGTTGCGAGCGATCTGGCTCTGTTTCTGTTGCCGAACGTATCGCCGCCCAACTACGCCGCAACGCTTGCCGCGAAGGAACCCTCCGTAGGTGACCGTGTATGGGTTATTGCCCGCGTGCGTGGTGGCGTACCTGAAGGTCAGGTTGTGCACCCAGGCCGAATCACGGCGGTGGAAACCATTGGAAGCGCTCGAATCCTGGAAATGCAGTATGACAATAACAACATTGTGGCCAATGGCGCCAGCGGGTCCCCGGTACTAAACGCCGCCGGCGAAGTGGTCGGAATCTGCACCGGCCAGGGATCAGAGGACGGACATAAGCAGGCGTATATCTTCGGCTCCAAAACGATTCGGAAAGTAATCGAGGATCCGGCCAGTTTTAAGTAGGCCGGAACCCCATTAAAAGGGATATTTCAGCTCCAGCTCTTTAAGCTTGCGAATGTAGTTCAGCGTCTCTTCCTGATCACCGCAGGTTTTAAGAAGGAACTGGGCGTAATCCCTGCTGGAAGTGCACTCTTCTGCATACTGTATATAAAAGTGGGAAAGCGCCCTGGCCATATCATCTGTATAGGGATCATCAACAAGCTCAAGCGCTTTGCTGAGAAACACCGAAAATGCATCGGTCTTTCCTTCATAAACTACGCCTACTCTCCTGGTTTCCCTGTCTTCAAGAAACAGAGGTACGGATGTGCGCCAGTTGATATTATCTTCCCACTCAAGTATGAGGCCGTCTGAAAGAGCATAGAACCGCCCCGATTCTGTCAGATACGCTTCCGCATATATATCATCGCGAGAACCAACAAGGACGACTTTCTCTCCCAGATACGAACTTAAAGAACGTGCGCAGTTATAGGTATAGTCGTCGTCAATCCGCTCTATAACTTCCGCAGTATTAAAGACGACAGGGCTGCGACGTTCCTTAAAGTAAATCTTTCCTCCATAATTCTTGAGAAACTGCTCAAGTTCATTATTCCAGAAGGATTGAGGCAGATTCTCGTATGCACGTCTGTATTTATCGAGCACGGCAGAGTCATCACGATTGCGTAGCTCTTCAAGTGTCTGCTGAACTTCAGGATACTCCTTCGCCAGTTCGTCAAGTTCGCGAATCACAGCCAGCGCCTCTTGCCGCGGGACATCATCAGTCAGAAGGAATTGTGTAAAATCGCGCGAAAGGTGGTAACTGCGTCTGTACATGGCGAAGTATTCCATAAGACGCTTATACACCTTCGACTCACCATATTGCGCAGCCAGAAGCTTCCCAGCCTGATCAAGAAACTGCCAGAATGGCTCCGCAGGCTTATAGCGGATCACCTGTTTCTCTTTCCACTGTACACCACTTATCATCAAGGGTGTGGATACACGCCAGCCCTGATCTTTACTCCATTTCACGGCCTTCCAGTTTGTAAATCCAAACAGATCTCCCGAGTTCGTAATGTAAAGACTGGTATCTGAACCATAAAAGCCAACAAGCGCGACTTTACTCCTTAACTGTTCACTCAGAAGAGGCACAACGATGCGTGTATTCTCTTGTGCGACAGCATCGGGAGAACAGAAACGAATCGATATACCTTCCGGCGTAACAAAAGTCTTTCCTCCATACTCTTGCCAAAACTCTGCAAGCCTATCATTCCAGAAATAGCAGCCTCGATTCCTGTACGCCGTCTTGTACGCCTCAAGATCGATCTCTTCGTTCATAAATCAGCTTGGCAATTTCGCAAAGGGGTCGCTGCCGCATAAACTATAGAACTTGGAGTGATAATTTTGAGATGATGGACTGCTGCAAGAAGCACGCAAAGTCCTGAAAATCGGCGCCTATAGTCGGACTTGCCTGGTGCGCTCAGTAAGCGCACAAAAGCGCCAGGGTAACAAAACCCAGGCGCTTTTCATCAGGACCGCTTGATGCAGGTCTTCTCCCCCAGGGCACCGCAGCAGCTTTTGAACTTCTTTTTGGCGTCCAGTGGACAGGGATCATTCCGGCCCAGACGCGGGCCGGTACGGCGGATGTGGAGGTTTACTTCCGCTTTTTCTTCTTGTGCTGGTCTGGATGGTGGTTCTGCTGCTGGGGCTGGGGCTGATGGGAGTGAGGCAGAGGGTTCATTCCCGCCTTTTTTTTTTCTTCCTCATCGGTATGTGGAGGAGGTTCAGCCAGAGCCACAGCGCCGCCTTCGCTTACGGTCAGTTCAAAGGGCGTGCCGGAGAGATCATGGATCATCTTGGTCGGCAGGCTGTGCAGGAACTGCTCGATGGCCACCAGACTTGAAGCAGAGCGGAACGAGTTATTGACGATTTCCGCATCAATGGAGTTCATCAAATCCTTGAACATCTCGTACGCTTCCTTCTTGTACTCGATAAGCGGATCCCTCTGCGCGTGCTGGTAAAGGGAGATACCGTTGCGCAGCTGATCCATTGCGTACAGATGCTCCTGCCACTGCTTGTCGATCGCCGTCAGAACGATGGAGCGCTCGATATGGCGCACGGCATCTTCCTGCTCAAACTTGATCTTCAGGTCGTACGCTTCGTTGATCTTGGCCAGCAGCGCCTTCTTCACGGCTTCCGGCTTCTGATCGAACGGCAGATCTTCCTTGGTGAGACCGAGCGGGAAGGCATTGTTGGCCCATTGCAGGAACGCATCGGGATCCGCGGTGTTACCGGTGAGCAGCGCTTCGGCTTCGCCGTGAATGCTGTTCTCGATCGCCTCGAACACTTCTGCGCGGGGGTTTTCCGTAAAGAGGATGTCGTTGCGGCGCTCGTAGATGACCATGCGCTGCTGGTTCATGACATCATCGTACTGCAGCGTATAGCGGCGCATCGTGTAGTTGCGCTGCTCCACCCGCTTCTGGGCGGATTCCACGGACTTGTTCAGCCAGGGATGTTCCAGCTCTTCGTCGTCGGCCATACCCAGCGTCGTCATGATGCTGGAGATGCGACGCGAATCGCCGAAGTTGGTCATCAGATCATCTTCGAAAGAGACGTAGAACTTGGACATGCCGGGATCACCCTGACGTGCGCAACGACCGCGCAGCTGACGATCGATACGGCGTGCTTCATGACGTTCCGTACCAATGACATACAGACCGCCCAGTTCGGCCACACCAGGCCCGAGCTTGATGTCTGTACCGCGGCCCGCCATGTTGGTGGCGATCGTCACGGCGCCCTTCTGTCCGGCACGCGCTACGATTTCCGCTTCCTGCTGGTGATAGCGGGCGTTCAGTACGGTGTGCGGAATGCCCTCGCGCTTCAGCATGCGGCTGAGCACTTCAGAGCTGTCAACGGCAACGGTACCCACCAGAATCGGCTGCCCGAGCTGGTGACGCTCCTTCACTTCCTGAATGATCGCGTTGTACTTGGCGCGACGCGTCTTGTAGATGCTGTCGTTGTGATCGACGCGGGAGATGGGACGGTTCGCGGGGATGACAATAACATCCAGGCGATAAATGTCCTTGAACTCGTTCGCTTCGGTTTCGGCGGTACCGGTCATGCCGCCCAGCTTCTCGTAAAGACGGAAGTAGTTCTGGATGGTGACGGTTGCCATTGTCTGCGTTTCGCGATCAATCTGGACACCTTCCTTGGCTTCCACGGCCTGGTGCAGACCATCGCTCCAGCGGCGGCCCGGCATGGGGCGGCCGGTAAATTCATCAACGATAATGACCTTGTTATCCTCAACCACGTACTGGCGGTCCTTCTCCATGATGCAGTACGCCTTCAGGAGCTGGCTGATATTGTGGATGCGTTCGCTGGCTTCGTCGTATTCGCGCTGGGCTTCCTGCTTGGCGCGGGCGCGCTCCTCGGGAGTTCCTCCTTTAGCGTCGATATCGTGGAATGCCGTGGCGATGTCCGGAATCAGGAAGGTCTTGGGCTCATTCGGGTTGAGGAACTCACGGCCGCGTTCGGTAAGGTCGGCGTCGTGACTCTTCAGGTCGATGGAAAAGTAGGCCTCCTCGCGCAGCTTGTAGTAGTCAGCGCGGCGGGGATCCTGGTAGAGCACCAGTTCAGCGTCGTCCATGGCGCGGCGCGCGGTGCCGTCCTCAATGATACGGGCCAGAATACGATGCTGGGGCATGGAGGTCTTGACTTTGAAGAGCAGGCGGCCTGCTTCTTCCATATCTCCATTGCTCTTGATGATCTTTTCCGCGTCGGAAGCCCAGCGATTGCACTCGACGGTCTGCGCGCGGACAAGGCGCTCGATCACCGGCTTGAATTTGTCGTACTGGTGAGACGAAACGGAAGCGGGACCCGCGATAATGAGCGGCACGCGGGCTTCGTCGATCAGAATGCTGTCGACTTCATCGACGATGGCGTAGGCGTGACCGCGCTGCACCTGCTCTTCCTTGCTGCCGGCCATACCGTTGTCGCGCAGGTAATCGAAGCCGAACTCGCTGTTGGTGCCGTAGGTGATGTCGCAGGTGTACATCTGTCGGCGGATTTCCGGCGACTGATCCCGCTGGATACAGCCGACGGTCATGCCGAGAAAACGGTAGATTTCACCCATCCACTCCGCGTCGCGGGCAGCCAGGTAATCGTTGACCGTAATGACGTGCACGCCGCGGCCACTCAGCGCGTTGAGATAGACCGGCAGAGTAGCGACCAGTGTCTTACCTTCACCGGTGCCCATTTCCGCGATACGCCCGCTGTGCAGAACAATGCCGCCGATGAGCTGCACATCGAAGTGCGTCATCTCCCACGTCAGCAACTGGCCGCGCACCTGAACGGTACGTTTGGACGCGCAAAAGCGGCGGGCGCAGTTCTTGACGACGGCAAAGGCTTCAGGCAGAAGGTCGTCCAGAGTTTCGCCCTTTTGAAACCGCGCCTTCATTTCCGCAGTCTTGGCGATAAGGGAGTCATCCGAAATGAGCTGCAGCTCTTTCTCGATGGCGTTAATCTTCGCGACAATGGGCCGAATGCGTTGGAGCTCGCGCTCGTTCTTGGTCCCGAGAATAGTCTTTAAAACCCAGCTCAGCATAGGATGAAATTGGAGGAGAAGGAGAAGAGATTAGCAGACACCGCCCCGTTTGAACAGTGCAGATCTGCAAAAGCTCCGTTATCCCGACCCGCGATGCACACGGAAGGATTGGTTACCATAAGCGCAAGTCAGGCTGTGTGGAAGCAATAAGACGAAAATACGTGTAAATTTTGTAGGCATTGGAGGGGAATCCCCCGGCAAACGACGTTTCGTATCAGTTCCGGACACGGCAATCCTTTCCAGGCTTGATCCAGAACGCAATAGCGCTCATGTTGATGCGCAAACTCGCGGATCCACCACCCCACCTCCTTCCCCTCCCCTTTCCCCCGTCCTGCCATGAGCTCCCCGTTGCCACAACCGTCCCCCGGCGGCAACGAAGCTGAAAATATGGGCCCACAGGATGACGAACTTGTCGCGAGGACACAGAAAGGGGATCCCTCGGCGTTCGACGAACTGGTAAGGCGGCACCAGCGGCGTGTCTACAAGGTCATCTTCAACATGACCCACAACCATGAGGATACGAATGACCTGCTCATGGAAACCTTCACCCGCGCGTTTCAGAGCATCCACACTTACAAGGAGCGCGCCGCTTTTTATACCTGGCTCTACCGTATCGCGGTTAACCGCACGCTTAATTTTCTGCAGAAGCGCAAGCATGACCTCGGCAACGTCTCCATGGATGACGAGGAGAGCGACCTGCATAATCGCCACGAATTTATTGATCCCAGCCAGAAATCGGTGACAGATCAGGAGCGGCTGAAGCTGCTTCAAAATAAATTGAACGAATCCATGATGAAGCTGTCAGAAGAACATAGGGCAGTTGTAACGCTCTTCGATATCGAGAACTTCAGCCACGCTGAGATCGCCAAGATCGTTGGTGTGACGGAAGGGACCGTGAGATCGCGTCTGCACTACGCCCACAAGCAGTTGCAAAAACTGCTGAAAAACTTCCTCTAAAGCTTATCCCAAGCGCCAAGAGAGCTCCTTTAACCAGAACTTACCTCTACTTTTCTAAATACCCTCGCTATCCGCGTGCTCCCCTTCCCTTACCGATCCCGTGCGGGTCAATAAAGGAAATGGAGTGCAGGCTTCCGAAGAACTGTGAGAGCGGTTCCAGGCAGGCGAATTCATCCCCTTCTCTTACCTACCTATGGCTGAAGAAAACTTCGATAAACTACGCAATCTCCTCTCCCAGAAGGCTACGGACATGCCTTCGGACGCCTACTTTGACGGCGTGCTGGGTGAGCTGCACCGTCGCCAGCGTGCGGCGCTGATCCCCACCCCCAACCGGTGGCGTCAGGCGTGGGATTCTTTCCTCGAAGCTATTACACCCGTAGTTCCCGATTTCACTCCCGCCTACCGCTACGCCACCGCACTTGTCGCCGCGGGTGCCATCGGTGTCGGCGGATGGACCGCCACCAGCGCCATTCTGCGCACCGGTCCGGCTCTGAATATCGCCTCTCTGAACAGCGCTGCCTCTCTGAACGGGCAGAATAACGCAGCCACCGCCGCCCCTGCCACGCAGACGTCCTACGTTTCTTCCGCCGCTCCTGTGGTGGATAATTTTGACGTAGCCCAATCCGCCGACGCCCCCACACAAAGTCAGCCGCATTACATGCTGACCTCCGCCTCGCCTGTCGATAACGGCATCGCGTTCTAAAAAATCTCTGGCTGAGCCGATGCTCAGTCGGTGTTCATTACTTCGCCCAGGGCTGACCCGCAGTCGCCCTGGGCGATTTTATTTTGCTGACAGATCATTCCCGGGCCATGTGGTCAATTCCGTGGCAGCGCTGATTTGTACGCACACCCGTATTCCCGCTTGTATTGCGCCGCATTGTCTCCACCTTTGTATCGCAAATGAAGACCTTACTCGGCTTTCTTCTGAAAATCTGGCAATGGTTTTGGGATCACATCCGCAAGATCGGGGAACTGCAGGGTAAAAAGGAAGCCATCGCCGGCGGCGTTGCCATAGGGTTCTTCGTGGGATTCACCCCCTTCTTTGGCATCAAGACGGTCATCGCCATGGGCCTGGCATGGCTGTGCGGGTGCCACGTGGTCGCAGCCGCCATCGCCGTTACGCTACACGATATCAGCTGGCCCATCCTGCCCTTGCTCTTCTATCTGGAGTACGATATCGGCTACTGGCTGCTGAACAATCCGCACCACCTGCCGTCCCACGGAGGTCATCTTCTCGAACATCACAGTGTCAGGCAGTTGCTCAGTTTCGCGTTCTGGCAGACAACCGGCCTGCCCCTGCTGGTCGGCTCGCTCGTCCTCGGCGCTATAGGCGCGCCCATCAGTTACTTCGTCACAATGTCGTTCCTGAAGAAGATTGAACAGAAACGCAACGCCCGCCGCGCAGCCGAAGCTGCGGCGCTAAAAACCGACGAAGCCGAGGCCGAAGACCTGCACCACGAGCGAAAGCCGGCTGCCGCCTCTGCCTCCGCCAGCACGGGAACTCCCGCTCCGGAGCCGGATGATAAAGATGGCAGCGGTATTTAGGGTAAACAGTGTCTTTCCCACTCTTTCCTTCATCCTAAACCAACACTGTTCCCTCCGAAAATAAATGTTGTCGCCGCGCGAATTCTGCGGCACTCTTCTCCTTCTACCTAAAGCCGACCGACATTCCCATGTTGGCGATCGGCAGATCTCATTCCCTGAGTCCAAATCACGACTCAACCTATCGACATTCAGCTAAAAGCAGCATGCCATGACGCACCTCGACCGCCTCGAGTCCCAGGCCATCTATATCTTTCGGGAAGCCTTCCACTCCTTTAAAAAGCCCGCCATGCCGTGGTCCATGGGTAAGGATTCCAATGTCCTTATCTGGCTGGCCAGCAAGGCGTTCTGCGGGCGCGTGCCTTTCCCGGTGCTGCATGTGGATACCACCTATGAGTTCCCGGAAATGCTGGAATTCCGCGACTGGGCGGTAAAGCGTTACAACCTCAATCTGGTCGTCAAGATCAATGAAGAAGCGCGCGCCCGCGGTATCGGCTACGAGACGCACGATCCCGTTACCGTAACGCACGAGCTGAAGACCGGCGCCCTGCAGCAGGCAATGGCTGAGCACGGCTGGGACGCGCTAATCACTGGTATTCGCCGCGATGAAGACAGCACTCGCGCCAAGGAGCGCTATTTCTCGCCCCGCAACGCGGAGTTTGAGTGGGACTATAAGGATCAGCCGCCCGAGTTCTGGAATCAGTTCACCACAACGATCAAGCCAGGCGAGCACGTGCGCGTGCAGCCTCTGCTGGACTGGACTGAAGTCGATATCTGGATGTACATCAAGCGCGAGGGCATCCCGATTCCGCGCCTGTATTTCAGCCGCAATGGTTATCGCTACCGCTCCATGGGCTGCTGGCCCATCACGAAGGAAGTGGAGAGCGACGCGGATACGATTGATAAGATCATCCACGAGCTGCGCAACACGAAGACCAGCGAGCGCGCCGGCCGCGCCCAGGATCACCACGAACGCAACGCCATGCAGAAACTCCGCGCCAAAGGCTTCATGTAGAACTGGGTGCAGCGTCACGCTGCCGCTGCTCCCATTAGCTGACGGCCCTTTGGGTGCCGTCGCCGGGGATGGCAGCCAGCGTCACTCTTTAGCTGTTCGGTCCCGCCCCGCTCCGGTTTGCAGGCATTGAATTTGCTTCACTCATTCTTCTCTTTTCACTTTCTCTTCTTTCCTCTCGATGGACTCCGCTCCCGCCTCCCTTGCCGATGATCGCGACATTGCGGTCGAAACCCCTGATCAACCTGTCGCCGCGCTTCCTGTGACTACGTCCACGTCTTCTTCGCCCGCAGTCGCAACAGATAAGCGTCCCCCCGGCTGGTCTTACAGAAATCCTCCCTACAGCCTGCTTGCGCCCGGCGAAATCCCCGCGTTCATGCACCCGGCTACTCCCGAACTGCCCGGCAAGGACGAAGAAGAGCGTCTCAAAATTGTCATCGTCGGCCACGTTGACCATGGCAAAAGCACCCTGATCGGCCGCCTCTTCTACGACACTCACTCGCTGCCCGACGGCAAAGTTGAAGCGATCCAGAAGGCGTGTGACGCGGAAGGCATGGAGTTTGAGTTCGCGTTTCTCCTCGACGCCCTGCTGGAGGAACAGGCGCAGAACATCACCATCGATACGACGCAGATTCAGTTCCGCACGGAGCGCCGCAACTACGTCATCATTGACGCCCCCGGCCATAAAGAGTTCCTCAAGAACATGATCACAGGCGCCGCCAGCGCGGACGCCGCGATCCTGCTTATCGACGCCAACGAAGGCGTTCAGGAGCAGTCGCGCCGCCACGGCTACTTGCTCAGCCTGCTCGGTATTAAGCAGGTGCTGGTTGCCGTCAACAAGATGGATCTGGTCAACTTCTCCCAGGAAGTTTTCGACAATCTGAAGCGCGAGTACACTGCGTTCCTGAAGCCGCTCGGCGTCGAGCCGCTGCACTTTATCCCCATTTCCGCCAAGCACGGCCACAACATCATCAAGCCCAGCGAGAGCCAAAGCTGGTTCAGCGGCCCCAGCATCCTGGGCGCCCTGGATGGCATTACACAGCCTCCGTCCAAGGATCACCTGCCGCTCCGCTTCATCCTTCAGGACGTGTACCGTTTCGACGAGCGCCGCATTCTGGCCGGTCGCATCGAAAGCGGAAAGCTGGCCGTGGGCGACGAGATCGTACTGTGGCCCAACCGCAAGCGCAGCAAGGTCAAATCCATCGAAGCATGGGGCGCCAGGGTAGCCCCTACGGAAGCAACTGCCGGCCAGTCCGTGGCTATCACGATGACGGAACAGATCTTCGCCGAACGCGGTCAGGTTGCCACGCATCTGCACGAGCCGATGGTGGAATCGCGCGAATTTCAGGCCAATCTCTTCTGGCTGCACGACGAGCCGCTGCGCATGGGGCAGCCCTACGAAATGCGCCTGGCCACCCAGCAGGTGGAAGCGCGTATCGTCAAGATCACCCGCGTTATCGACAGCGCCAGCCTGGAAAGCGCCAATGTAGAGCGCACCCAGGTAGGCAAGAACGAGGCCGCCCAGGTGACGCTGCGCACGCGCCGTCCGCTCGCGTTCGACAACGCAGATGTCATCACCGAGACCGGCCGCTTTGTCCTGCTGCAGAACAATCGCATCGGCGGCGGCGGCATCATTCACGGCGAAACCTATGCGGCCGTCAACGCTCCGGAAACTGCGAGCGACAACATTACCTGGTCCGAAGGCGAAGTCACCGCGGAAGCGCGGGTGGAGCACTTTGGACATCGCGGCGCTATTCTATGGCTGACCGGCCTGTCCGGCAGCGGCAAATCGACGCTGAGCGTGGCGCTGGAGTCCGCTCTGTTTCGCAAGGGCATCAGTGCGTTTATTCTGGATGGGGACAACCTGCGCCACGGCCTGTGCTCCAACCTCGGCTTCAGCAAGGAAGACCGTACGGAGAACATTCGCCGCGCCGCCGAAGCTGCCCGCCTGCTGGCCGAAGCCGGCTCGGTCGTCATTGTCGCGCTTATCTCGCCCTACCGCGAAGAGCGTCTGAAGGCTGCGGGCATTGCTGACAACGCAGGCGTTCCTTTTGCGGAAGTCTTTGTAAACGCGCCTCTGGCCGCGTGCGAAAAGCGCGATCCCAAGCACCTCTACGAGCGCGCGCGCCGCGGTGAAATCAAAGGATTTACCGGCATTGACTCGCCCTATGAAGAGCCGGAAAAGCCCATACTGGAACTTCGCACAGACCTCATTACCAAAGAAGAGTGCCTTGCGCAGCTCCTTGAGCTGGCCGTCAAGTTAAGCAAGCCCGACAGCCAGTACCGCGCCGAAGATATTGAGCCGGGTGCGAATATATAAAGAGAAAGGTTCGGTCTCCGCAGTTGACCTTATAATAGAAAGGATCAATCAGAGTGGCTAACTATAGTCAACTCTTTGATTGATCCTTTTTTTATGTACGTGACATAGGGAAAGTTGACTATTAACGTAAGGCAAACGGGAGAAGCTCGTGTTCAACAAGACCTCTTTCTTTCATCGTCATGTAAAGACTGCGCATGTATACAGGATTATACTGGCCCTAGTATACATTTGCACATACACATCTCCCCTGTGCCATGCCCAGAATCCAGCCGGGCAGGCCCCCGAACCGGATCCCTATACCTTTACGGAGTTTAGCCCGGACGGAAAACTTCTGCTATATGTCGAGAAGGGGCATGGCGAACTTATCGATTCAGAAAGCGGCAGGTCCCTCAGCTCACTTCTTCGTGATGAAATAGCGGGCTCCGTTACTTTCAGCCCGGACAGCAAAATGCTTTGCTTCAGTACCAGCAAAGCAGGGCAGACGACAGGCATCTATCTCTACGATATTTCCACACCCACGCGCCCGCGACAGATAGCCAAGCTGCGTAACAACGGCGGCACGGGCTCCGGCACTCTCTCTTTTTCCGCGGATGCCAGTCGTTTTGTGCTGGAACACAATAAACTTGTGGAGCTTCGTGCTACCGCCACGGGCAAAGTTATTACGTCTCTGCCGTTAGATGAAGAAGTGTTCATTGCCATCCTGACACGTGATGAGAAAACGCTTGTAGCGCTTACGTCAAAAAGGCCATACGACTTCGGCAATATGAATATTCGCCGATGGGATGCCGTTACAGGTAAATCATTGCAGGAACCGGTTAAAGCTCCTGCGCGAATCAGCAAGCTCACCCCCGTTTCGCAGGACTGTGACCGTGCTGTTATTACCGAAGGGAAGCAACTGCGCCTGTGGGATACTTTCTCCGGTACTACCGTCGGAGAAGCGGCGTTTATCAGTGTCGATTCCACATTCATCGTCTCCTCGAGCGATGGCGCGAGCATTCTGTTTCAGTCCGCACCCGGCACGCTGCAGATCCGTCGCACTGCGGATTTCGCGCTGGAAAAAGAGATTGTTTCGGAGCGTGGCAATATCATTTTCTATCGCTTTACATCCGATTCCAAATACATCCTGCTATGCACACAGGAAGGCTGCATGCGTCTGTATAATTCGGCGACACTAGAACCGGTAGGAGACTTCCGCCATATTGCAGGCGGAGCCAAGTTTGCCTACATTATCCGTAACAACTCCCAGATTGCCATTCTGGCATATGGCTCTAAAGCCATTGTATTTATGGATCTGCTGAGCGGGCGTACGATCAGCAATATGGATATACCCGCCAATACCGATTACATTACGTTTAACGAAGATAGTTCCCGCCTTCTGGTACAGCTTGTCATGCCCAGCCTGCTGAAGGAGACACGGTTATGGAATACATTAACCGGGCAGCGCATTCCTTTACAGTTAAGAGGACCGCAGAAGCCGGAGAAGTAAACTATAGCATCAAATTGCTTTACATTCTTCGTGACATCAAGAGATGACGGCACTATGTCTTTGCGGAGCATTTCCCTTCGCGCATGTCATCGTCCAAACCTGCTTTTACAAACAAAGTCCTGCAATATCTTGTCAAGCCGGTGGTGGCGCTTCCGCTGCTCCTGCTCGTCATTGCGTTGATCGTGTATGCGATTCCGGGCCGTCAGGCCAGCCCGGCTGAGGAAACCATCAAGTCGGACGCTTTTCCCATTCAGTTTGGGTTCAGCCCCAATGGAAAAAGCGTGATTCTGGTCGGCAACGGCTATGCGGAACTGCTGGATGCCAACGAAGGCAGATCGCTGGGCGTGCTCAGTGAAACCGACGTGCTGTTTACCTGGTTCAGCCCGGGCGGCTCGCGCATTGTCGTCACCACGCTGAACGGCTCGTATCTGTGGGACCTGAAGTCAGTTCCCTACGCCCGGCTGGGCCGCCTGGGCAAAACGCAGACGCCGATGCTGCGCAACTCCCCCGATGGCACGCGCCTGCTTGTTATTGAAGGCGCGCCTTACACTGCATCGATGTACAGCGTCGTTTCCTGCCAGTCCGTATGGAGCCATATTGACCCTTCAAAGCCGGCGGCACCGGCACCCGCTCGCCCGGAAGAAGAAGTCCAGTTGCTGGAACTTGCCTTCAGCTCCGACGGCCATGAGATTACCCTGGTGGAAAACCGCCTTGTCGGCACCACGGATGGAGATCCTGTCAGCCAGCTTAGGCTGCTGCGCTGGAATGCCTTGACCGGCAAAGAACTGTCGCCGCCAAGCTCGCTCCCCTACTCCCAGACCTTTCAGCTCATGAATTCCAGCGGCACCCGCATTCTGACCTCGCAGGGGCAGGCGCTATTTCTCTGGGATACCACCACCGGCCAGCCCGTGGGCGAACCGATTGTGTGCCAGAAGACCGACCAGACGATGGTGTTCAGCCCGGACGACACGCGCCTGCTGGTGGAAACCGCAGTGGGCATCGTGCAGATGCGCTCCACGCAAAATGGGCAACTGCTGGGCGAACTTAAACTGGAAGGCGTAAAGCCGGAGGATGTCTTTTTCGCCAACTTCAGCCCGGATGGCAAACGCGTGCTGACCTGCACCAGCTCGGGCGCCGCCCGCACCTGGGATGTCGCCACCTGCGCGCCGCTCTGCCCGCAGATAGCTGTGCAGAGGCTTAGTCCACAGAACTTTACCACCGACAGCCTGCGTCTGGTCGGCAAGGACAAGAACATCGTGCAGTTCTGGGATGCCGCCACATTGAAGACGATCGGCGAACCTCTAGATGTGAAGAGCCTTGTGGAGGACATCACCTTCAACAAGGACGGCAGCCGCATGCTGACCAACAGCAGTCCGAACGCCAGCATGCCCCGCCTCTGGAACATGGCGACACGCACGGAAATCCCACTGAAACCTGTCAGTGGCAGCGGCACTCTGGAGCCTCTTTTCAAAAAGCCCGCGAACTGATCAATGACGCATGGCGGCCCCGCGCTGGATTCCCTTTCCTGCCTGCCGGTCCTGTGGGTAACTTAAGCGTGCTCAGGATGAGCCACGTCGCTCTATCATCAGCAGGGGCAAAAGGTTCCAAGGGGAGGCTGGTGGTTCAATGGTGGAAAGAATCGGCTTTCTTCTCTCTCTTACCGCTTGATTCCACTGCCCTCCGCATGCATATTTTCATCTCGTATGCACACGGTCGACACACCCGGACGGATCACTGCGTCCCCTACCTCCGCCCCCGACGCCCCGCTTCTGCCTGTCCTTAAGCCGGACGAGAAGCACGCCATGCTCCGTAAGATGGTGCTGATCAGGAGGTTCGAAGAGAAATCGGAACAAGCGTATCAGAAACAGCAGATCCGCGGATTTTGCCACGTCTATACCGGTCAGGAAGCTATTGCCGTAGGAACGGAATCCGTAATCAACCGCGATGACGCTGTCATCACGGCGTATCGCGATCACGGCCATGCATTAGCCCGGGGTATGTGTCCCAAGGCTTGCATGGCCGAACTTTTGGGCAAAGCGACCGGCTGCAGCAAAGGTAAGGGCGGTTCCATGCACTTCTTCGACAAGAAGAAGCATTTTTACGGCGGTCACGGCATCGTCGGCGGCCAGACACCTCTCGGCCTCGGCATTGCCTTCGCACAGAAGTACACCAACAGCAATCGCCTCACCCTCTGCTATCTGGGCGACGGCGCGATCAATCAGGGCGTCTTTCATGAGTCCCTGAACATCGCCGCGCTTTGGAAGATTCCCGTCATTTACATCATCGAAAACAACCTGTACGCCATGGGCACCAGCGTCGCGCGCTCCTCCGCGGGCGATCCTCTGGTCAAGCGCGCGGACGGCTATGACATGGCCGGTATCGTCGCCAACGGCATGGATATCGACGACGTGCGCATCAAGACGGCTGAAGCTGTCAACCTGGCCCGCACCGAAAGCCTGCCCAGCCTGATGGAAATCCGCGCGTACCGCTACCGCGGTCACAGCATGACGGATCCCCGCAAGTATCGCACCCGCGAGGAAGAAGAGCAGCAGCGCGCCCGCGATCCGATCGAGATCTACAAGCAGCGCCTCCTTGATGAGAACGTCATCAACGAGAAGGACTATGAGGACATGGAAGCCGGCGTCGCGTCCGAAGTGCAGGAAGCTTACGACTTCGCCGTCAACTCTCCCGATCCCGAGATCGAGGAAGTGTTCGACGATATCTTCGCACCGGAAACTCAGATCGATGAGATCGAGCGCCGCCCGAAGTGGTCCTACGGTGACTAATCTCCACCTCAACTTTTAGCGCGCGTGATTGGCGTTCCCTCAGTCTGGAATACAAATCATGCGCCCACCGCACCGGGGGCGGCTGATGCTGACGACCGCGATAGCGATAAACATTTCCTCGGATTTGTTCGCCATTTATTCTCGCCCCACCTCCCCCGGTTTGCCATGCTTTCGGGCCAGCGCAGCGTATCGTAACGCTGCACGGCCTTCGGACAGCAGAGCTCCCTCCGGGGATTTTTTATTTTTCAGGATCCAGCCTCCGCGCTGGTAAAAACCGGGTCCGGCATCGCCGGACGCAGCAGGACATTACGCACATGCCCATCATCTCCCTTCGCACCGCACTTAACCAAGCCATCGCCGAGGAAATGGAACGCGACGAGAACGTGTTCCTGCTCGGGGAAGAAGTAGCCGAATACAACGGCGCATACAAGGTGAGCGAGGGCCTGCTGGACAAGTTCGGCCCGAAGCGCGTGATCGACACGCCGATCAGCGAAGGCGCCTTCACCGGCCTCGCCGTCGGCGCCGCCACCTACGGCCTGCGGCCCATCGTGGAGTACATGACGTGGAGCTTCTCGCTCGTCGCGTTTGACCAGATTATCAACAACGCCGGCCAGGTACGCTACATGGCGGGCGGACAGTTTGAAGTTCCGCTGGTACTGCGCGGTAACTCCGGCGGCGGTCTGCGCGTGGGTGCCACTCACAGCCATACGCCTGAAAACTGGTACGCCAATATCCCGGCGCTCACCGTCATCACCCCGGCATTCCCCGATGACGCGAAGGGTCTGCTGAAGAGCGCCATTCGCAGCAATAACCCGATCATCTTCATCGAGAATGAGATCCTGTATAACTACAAGGATGAAGTTCCTGAAGGCGAACACCTCACACCGATCGGCAAAGCCCGCATCCGCCGCGAAGGCAAAGACATTACGTTCATCGCCAACAGCGCCAGCACGCACCGCGCGCTTGAAGCAGCCGAGACGCTTGCCAAGTCAGGCATCGACGCTGAAGTTGTCGATCTGCGCACCATCAAGCCGCTGGATTTCGATCTGATCGCCGAGAGCGTTCGCCGAACTAATCACGTAGTGATTGTTGAGGAAAACAAGCCGTTTGCCGGATGGGGCGCCCAGGTTGCCTACATGATTCAGCGCCATCTCTTCGACGAACTGGACGCGCCGGTTATCCGCGTGGCCTCCCTTGACGCACCGCAGCCCTACAACGCCAAGCTGGAAGATTACCTGCTGCCCAGCGCCGACCGCGTCGTCAAGGCCGCCAAGGAAGTGCTCGCCTGATCGGTCGGCACCGCTAACGGATCAGCATCCACCGCGCTTCTTCTTTAACTTAAACCTCTTTTCCCTTTCTCAACTCCCTTTATTGGGTCCAGCGTCACGCTGGCTCTATCCTCCTATGGCCAAAGATTTGTTGATGCCCGCACTCAGCCCGTCCATGACGGAAGGCACGGTAGCCAAGTGGCTGAAGAAGGAAGGCGACGCGATTAAAATCGGCGAACCTATCGCCGATGTGGAAACCGACAAAACGACGCTGGAAATGACGTCGTACGACAACGGCGTCCTGCTGAAGATTCTGGTCCCCGAAGGCGAGCGCGTTGAAGTCAACACCCGCATCGCCATCATCGGCGCCAAGGGCGAGGCACTGACGGACGACATGCTGAAAGCGCCTGCGCCCTCTGTCAGCAAGGAAGAGCCTAAGGCCGCACCCGCCACGAGTGGCGCGCCAGAGGAAGCCTCCGCGAAGCAGACTCCCGAAGGCCCCAGGCCTGCTGCACTGCCTGAGATGGCGCCTGTCGCCACGCTGACCGCTGAAGGCCCCGCCCGTGTACATGGCGAGCGCGTCAAATCTTCCCCTCTGGCCCGCAAGCTCGCGGTATCCAAAGGCATCGATATTACCCTGCTGAGCGGCAGCGGCCCGGGCGGACGCGTCGTCAAGCGCGACGTTCTGAACGGAATCCCCGCAGGCAAAGCCGGCGTGACATCGGGTGGCGGCGGATGGGGCATCAACCTCATTGGACCGATCACCAACGCGGCAAAGCTGCCTCTGAGCGGCATGCGCAAGGTGATCGCCAAGCGCCTGCAGGAAAGCAAGAGCACCATCCCGCACTTCTACCTCACCATTGAAGTGGACGCAGGCCCCATCTCCGCCCTGCGCGTGGAGCTGAACGACGCCCTGAGCAAACTGCCCAAGCCGATCAAGCTCAGCGTCAACGATTTCATCACCAAGGCCGCAGCCGAAGCCGTACGCAAGGTGCCGGCCGTCAACGCCAGCTGGGCGGGCGATCACATCGTACAGCATGGCGATGTGGATATCTCCTTCGCAGTCTCCATCCCGGACGGCCTTATCACGCCCATCATCAAGAAGGCGCAGGACAAGAATATCCGTCAGATCAGCGAGGAAACCAAGGTTCTGGCCGGCAAGGCGCGCGAAGGCAAGCTGAAGCCCGAAGAATTTCAGGGCGGCACCTTCACCCTCTCCAACCTGGGCATGAAGGGCATCGACTCTTTCAGCGCCATCATCAACCCGCCGCAGGCCGCCATTCTCGCAATTGGCACCACGGTAAAGAAGCCGGTCGTCAATGAGCGCGACGAGATCGTCATCGGCCAGCGCATGTGCCTGACACTTAGCTGCGACCACCGCGTAGTAGACGGCGCCGTTGCCGCCGACTATATGGCCGCGCTGCGCACGCTGATCGAGAAGCCCTCCGTGCTGCTGATTTAAGCTGACTGATCCTCGAAGACTATGAGTCAGGATCGGAATGCTGAAGGGTAAATCTTCATGGTACCTTTCAGCATTCCTTCATCAGTCGCAGAACTTTATGGCGTGCGGCCGGAGGCGTTTTCCTTCCTTGCCCACGTTCAGAATTACGTATTCGGTTTTCGCCGCAACGACGGTGAGTTCATCCTGCGCTTTACGCCGGAGCATCACCGAAGCGCTGATCAGGTAAACGCAGAACTGCACTGGTTGCAGCACCTGGCCTCCGAGCACGCACCAGTTTCCCGTGTCGTACCATCTCAGGAAGGATCGCTTTCTCACCGGATAACTCTTGAGCTGGAGGAGCATACTTCGAAAAAGCCCTGCAGCACCCATTGTACCGCAGCGGCATTTTCCAAAGCTCAGGGAGAGATCGGTCAGAAGCGCTTCTGGACAACCTCTACATTCCATTCATGGGGAAATGCAGCAGCCAGGCTGCACTGTGGCGCTATCAGTTATCAGCCTGCGCAAGCCGCCGGCCGTGATCACTGGACTCGCGACTTGCCTCCAACCTTTTACGAAACAGCAGATACACTGCGGGCGTATGAGCTATACCTGGAAACCGCTGCGACACTTGCCTGCCTGCCGCGCTCAAATGACAATTACAACCTTATACACGCTGATCTGCATTTCTGGAACTTTGCAGTATCCGAATCCGGTAATCTGACCGTCTTTGACTTCGACAATTGCGAATACAACTGGCTTATCGCAGACCTTGCCACCGCCCTCTTCGAAGCCACGACATGCGCCTTTCAACAGCTTCCCCGGCAGGAGTTCATTCGGAAATTTGTCCTCGATTTTCTCGCCGGTTATGATAGGGAGTACGACAAGGGCTTCGGCATAATGCTAAACTCTCTGCCGGATTTCGTCAAATTTCGGGAGATCCAGATCTTCCTGATTCTCTCCCGGCGCTGGAAGAACCACGATCTTGGCCCGTTTCAACTACGCTTTTTCGCAGAGCTGAAGGAATCAGTGCTGAGTAAAAAGGCGTTTGTGGAAGCTCGTACCATGGACCAGATTCTCGCGGGAAAGAGGGAGTAAGTTGTGCGATTAAATAAGCCTCGAATCCAAATTATTCTCGCAAACGCAAAACCTGCGTTCAGGTTCTACAGTAAAGTTACGTGCGCCTTCAATAGGGGAAATTCTTGCGCATCTCCGATGTCATCAGGCTGTACATGATCTTTCGGGATCCGGCTGAATTCTGCAATGTGACGCCAACTTCATCTATGGCCACGATTGTGCAATCTTTCAGTGTCTTGCCGGTAGTAAGCGTAAACGTATCAATTTTCTGGCCCACCTTCCAGTAAACGGGTGGCGGCGTGGTATTGGGTCCCTTGTCTTCGCCCTGAACTGGGCCCAGATCCTGCGGCGGGGGAGAGCTTTGGAGTTCCGTAGCCTTGTCAGGCATTTTAAGTGGTTCAGAAGATGATGCACCGCTGTTTACTTGAGAGTTGCCCCCTCTGGCTTCTTTCATCAGGCTGTCCAGCTCATTTACGGTGTTACGGGCGTCTAGATATGCCATGTACCCATAGATGCCCCCGGCCAGCAGTACTACCATAATGACGAAGATGAGAAGACCCGAAGATTTGGAACTTTCTTGCCGTACAGCCACCGTCTCTCTGGGAAGCGTCTGAACCGATGGCATGCAAGCCACGATAAGAATACCGATAGGACCTAAAAGTAAAGCGAACAGGATGCCTTCTGTGGCCCTGCCCTTTGTTTCACCTACCCAATAACCAATAGACACACAGACAACCACTGAAAAGAACAGGACGACAACAAATTCCATCTCTTTAATATTCCTTACGCACTCCAAAAAATCACGCTTATTTTTTATGAGAATAGATTTATCTCATAGAGTAAACTATAAAGGACAGGAGCTCAGAGTATCGCTGGTCCTCATTCTCTGAATTTACTGCCACTCATGCGCTGGAAACATCGGGTAGTCCCAGCAAAAACCCAGACTCCAGCATAGCCGCGGGTGGAAATATGCGGTAAAGTCAGGATGACTTCACCTTTCAGGTTCTCCCCTCTCCCTACCGACCGCTATGGGTCTGCGCGACTGGCTACACTCCATTGATCCCCGCAAAAAATCATCCGCCGAAGGCCCTCTGCCCGGCGCGCCCACACCCGCGCCCGGATCTCCTGATAATCGCGCGGTGCATGATTCGATGATGACCCTCATGGGCGACGTAAAGCTCAACACCCAGGCGTTCGAGCAGGTGGTGACCAAAGGCTGGCTGGAGATTGTGGAAGGCAATACGCCGCGCATTCACGCGGTGCACGGCACGTGCACCATTGGGCGGCTGCGTGAGAACACAGTCTGCATTCCGCATGAGCGCGTTTCACGGCGGCACGCCATCATTCAGGTACAGGGCGGCGAATTCTGGCTGGTGGATCTGGGCACGATCAACGGCACTTTTCTCAACAACAAGCGTCTGCAGATGCCCTGCATGCTGCGCGATGGGGACCGCGTCACCATCGTTGCATGCGAGATGGTGTTTCGGCAGGAAGTGGTGGAGACTTCAAGCAAGCCCATGGGCAAATACGATGACCAGCCCACCATGCGCGCCGTGGAAGAGCCGGATATGTGGCTGCTGCTGTCGGATATCGAAGGATTCACGCCGATGTCCCAGCGCCTGGGTGCGCCGGAAATGGCGCAGTTGGTCGGCACCTGGCTCCAGGCCGGGCGGCAAATTATCGACCAGCATCAGGGCACGGTAAACAAGTACCTGGGTGACGGCTATTTTGCCTACTGGCGACACGGCTCCGCGGTAGATCGCCACGTGGGTCTGGCGCTGGGCGATCTTTATAAGCTGCAGCAGAAGAAGCAGCCGCCTTTCCGCGTCGTGCTGCACCGCGGTATTGTTACCGTGGGCGGCGCCGCCTATGCGGGGGAAGAAAGCATCCTGGGCCCGAACGTCAATATGGTGTTTCGACTGGAAAGGCTGGCTTCCAAACTGCGCGAGCGCTGCCTGCTGACCGCCGCCGCGCTGGAGCATCTCCCCTCCCTCAAATCCACCCGAAACCTCGGCATCCACCAGATCGACGGCTTTGAGGATAAGGTGCAGGTGTACGGCTACGACATGTAATGCGGCAGAAGCGATGCACAGACTCCGCGCAGTTCTCCGCGCTGATCTTCCGACCTCTTCGACCTCTACCCGCCAACCGGTATTTGGTGCTTTCCCTTGGTTGCCTCTCACGCTAATGTCTCTTCCGCATGTTCGCCTTTATCGTACGACGCCTCCTCATCGCCATTCCGGTGATGTTCATCGTCGTGTCCTTAACCTTTCTGCTGGTAAGGCTTATGCCAGGCAGCCCGTTCGATCTTGAACGAAGCCAGGATAAAGAGGCCGTGCGGCGCATGGAGGTCAGGTATGAACTCGACGGGCCGTTGTGGTGGCAGTACGCACGGTACATAGGTGCGGTGGCTCGCGGCGATCTTCGCGAAAGTATCAGTCAGTATCGCGATATGCCCGTCACCGAGATCCTGAAGCAGACGCTTCCCGTCTCCCTGCTTCTGGGCAGCATTGCCTATGCGCTCTCCGTCTCCGTGGGTGTATTGCTCGGCGCTGTAGCTGCTGTACACCACAACCAGTGGCAGGACCGCGCCGCTATGTTCCTGGCCATTGGCGGCATCTCCCTGCCTGTCTTTCTTCTGGCACCACTGCTCATTCTGCTCAGCCTGATCACGAATCTCCTGCCGCCCGCGGGGTGGGGCGATTTTGATCAGCTCATCCTGCCTTCCATCTGTCTGGCCGTGCCATACGCCGCTTCGGTAGCGCGCCTTACCCGCGCCAGCTTCCTGGAGGTGCTGGGCCATGATTACGTTCGCACCGCGCGCGCCAAGGGACTGTCCGAAAACGTGGTCGTGTACAAGCATGCGCTCAAGGTCGCCATTCTGCCCGTCATCTCCTACTGTGGACCTCTCGCGGCCTCCATCCTTACCGGCTCGCTGGTGGTGGAGACAATCTTCAAGATTCCCGGTATGGGCCCGTTCTTTGTCAACAGCGTACTCAGCCTGGATGTCTTTATGGTAGGCGGCACGGTAATCGTCTTTGCCGCATTGCTCATCCTGTTCAACATTGTGGTGGACGTTCTGTACTTCGTTATCGATCGCCGTATCAAGCTGGATTAGTACCTGAGGTCATCGAAGGTTCATACCGAACGGTTGGTAAGAAATTTTGCATTTTCGCAAAATGGAGCGGCACAGCCCGTGCTATATTGTTAGCTGTGAAGATCGAGCTTCCAGCACAAGTGCCGATCATGAGCCTGCCGAACGCTATACTGTTCCCGCAGGCCCTGTTGCCGCTCTTTATCTTCGAGCCGCGATACCGGCAGATGCTTCGCACCAGCCTGGAAGATCAGCGCATGTTCGCAGTCGCCCTGGGCGATGGCACGCACGAGCCCAATGCTATAGGCGGGCTGGGCCTCATCCGTGCCTGCGTGGATAAACCGGACGGTACGTCCAATCTTATCCTGCAGGGTGTATCCCGTGTCCGCTTCAAAGGCTTTACGCAATCCCGCCCGTACTGGATCGGCCACATTGAAGCGCTGGATACTGAAGACGGCGACAATGTGGAAGTCGACGCCCTTGCCACCAAGCTGCGCGAAGTCCTGCTGGATCTCCATAAACTCGGCCACATGCCCGGCGAAGGCATCATCAAATACCTCACGGAAGTCAGCGACTACGATGCCCTGGCGGATATCGTGACCTATACGTTTATCGAAGACATGCAGCTGAAGCAGGACATTCTGGAGACCCTGAATCTCCGCGAGCGCTTCCACAAAGTTCTGGTGGGTCTCCGCAAACAGTTGTCGGACAAGATTATGTAGTCAGACGGCGCAGAGTTAAACTTAATGCACTAAAAGGATTGACACCCCAAGCCATTGGAGGTATCAACGCCACCCTGCTTTTGCATTTTGAGGAACGACCTCGCCTTATCTTCGGGTAAAAATCTCCAGGCCGACCTGGTTTTTAACAAAAAACTACTGGTTAGGAGTGCTGAAAATGGCCTGGATTTATCTGATAACGGCGGGTTTGCTGGAAATCGTGTGGGCAACCGCGATGAAACAATCGAACGGGTTCACCCGACTGCTGCCTACCCTCATCATGATTGCCGGGATGACGAGCAGCTTCTGGCTGCTGTCGCTCTCCATGAGGACATTGCCACTGGGTACGGCCTACACCATCTGGACGGGCATCGGCGCCGTGGGCGCCTTTACGCTGGGCATCCTGTGGTTTGAGGAAGCGGCAAGTCCGATGCGGATTGCCGCCGCGGGACTCATCGTCTCCGGCATGGTGCTGATGAAGCTGAGTTCCAGCCATTAAGCTGCCGGACAATCAGGTGCGGCAGGGCTCTGGCTTCGTATTGCTTAAAGGCGGTTTGGCATTGCGCAAAATTTCCCGGCTGCTACCCTCGGCGTTGAACCTGCCCCTGCCGCGTTTCCTTTGCTTCGCATTTATCGCGCTTTTTCGGACCACCTCACATCCTAATTCCGTCACTTCCGCGGCAGGCTCATGTAAAGAATGGACCTGCCACCTTCGACGCCGCCATCACCTGCCGCATCCCCCTCGTCCGCTTCGCCTTTCTCCAAAGAACTTACCTTTAAACTGGAGTGTCGCCGCGCCATAGCCATGGGCATTCTGGAGACGGCGGGCAACACTTTTCTGCAGCTCATTGCCGTACGGCACTTTCAGGCCGACGCACTTGCCAAGGGCTTTGTGGCCACGGGTGGCTCCGGCGGAATGCTGCTGGCCCCCGTAGCCGTGTGGCTGGCGGGACGCATGCGCTGGACGGCCAGCTACACCGCGGCCTACCTGCTGGCCTTTGCCGGCGCCTGCTTCACGGTCTGCGCCCTGTCGCCCTGGCTGTATGTCTTTGTGGTGCTGTGCGTCATGGGGATGGTGGCCGCGGCATCCGCAGTGCCGTTCTTTACGCAGATTGTGCAGGATAACTATCCGGAGCGGGAGCGCGGCAAGCTGTTCTCCGCAACAAGCATGATCCGTATCGCCACCAGCGCGCTCTTTGCCATGGCGGCGGGCGCGGCGCTCTCCGGGCGGATGAACTGGTTTCCCCTGCTGCTGCTGGTCTACGCCGTGGCATTCTATCTTTCCGCCTGGTATGTGTGGAAGTGCCCCAGCCGCATCATCGGCGATGACATGGAGCGCCTCCACAGCCCCGAACACGCGCAGGCCGCCGCCAAAGCCCGGTGGGTCAGTGACACGAGCGACAGACGCGAAGCGGGCACGGACGACAAGCTGCTGCTGGCCGATGAAATTCTGCACCAGGGCGGTACGGGCGCCGGGGTAAACGAGGCAGCCGAAGCCGCGGGCGCGGTGGCCATGGCGCCCGATGCCAGTGGTCAGCAAGGGTTCTGGTCGGCGTGGAACGTAGTGGTGGACGACCCGGTTTTCCGCCTTACGCTCATCTCCTGGATGTTTATGGGTATCAGCAACTTGATGATGCTGAGCCTTCGCGTTGAGTACCTGGCCAATGAGCGCTACGGGCTTCATCTTTCCGAAATGTATATCGCGCTGCTTACCGTGGTGCTGCCTTCGGTCGCGCGGTTTATGCTCAGCTCTGTATGGGGGCGCCTGTTCGATACCATGAACTTCTTCGGCATGCGCATTATCCTCAACGCATGCTTCGCGCTCTCCATTCTCACCTTCTTTACCGGCACCACTACCATGGGTCTGATAACAGGCTCACTGATCTTCGGCGTGGCAACGGCTGGCGGCGATGTAACCTGGAGTCTCTGGGTCACCAAGTTTGCCCCGCCTCACCGCACCGCGGATTACATGGCGGTGCATACCTCCCTTACGGGAATGCGCGGGCTGATGGCGCCGCTCATCGCCTTCTCGCTGCTGCCCCATTACACGGTGCAGACGCTGGCCATCGTGGCGGGAATTCTGATCGGCGTGGCCTCCGCACTGCTGGTGCCGGAGCTTCTTGCGGAACGTCGCGCACGCATGCAGGGCGGCGGTCGTACCTCTCTTACTTCATGATAAAACGCCGGGATGCTGCACCTTAGCGTATACACTTAAAGTGCAGCCCTGCGTGGTGTTTAATGCGATTACTTGCTTTCCGTAACAGCAACATCCACAATGTACTTCACATAATGGCTGGGAAACGACGCCACGTAAAGCTGGGGGTATTCTTCGCTGCCCACGACGATGGTGAAGGGGCCTTCGGTGATGATGGTTTTGCCGGGGACTTTGATCGATCCGCCGTCCGCAAATGTGACCAGAAATGTTCTCATGTGGCCCGCATTATGAGGTAGACCGGGCCTGCGTCAATGCTGTTATATTTTTGTTTAGGCAACAATTATACGACATTTTACAACTCTTTCTCTCTTTATCACTTAAGACTACGCATGAAGATATCCGCCTGCCTGATCACACTGAACGAAGAGCAGGATCTGCCCCGCTGCCTGCGCAGCATCGCCGGTCTGGTGGATGAGATTGTGGTGATCGACAGTGGAAGCACCGACAGCACGAGCGCTGTGGCCGAAAGCTTTGGCGCCCGCGTTATTCGCCAGGACTGGCTGGGCTATGTCGGCCAGAAAAATTTTGCCCTGGATGCCGCCACGTATCCGTGGGTGCTTAGTATTGATGCGGACGAGGAGCTCTCCCCCGAGCTGGCTGAGGCGATTCGCAGCCTGAGACAAAATGCCGGTGAGACGCCGGGCGGACCCGCAGGGTACATCGTTCGCCGCATGGTGCAGTTTCGCGGACGCTGGATCCGTCATGGCGACTGGTATCCGGATCCCCTGGTCCGGCTCTTTAGGCGGGATAAGGCACGCTTCGCGGGCGGCCGTGTGCATGAGCGCATGGAACTGCAGGGCGAAACGGCGCTGCTGCCCGGTCATCTGCATCACTTCACCTACAAGGATACCGAAGATCGGCGCCGGCGCATCGAGCACTACGCGAAGCTCTGGGCAGAAACCGCCTATGAGAAAGGTAAGCGCGTGGGACCTCTCTCCCCGGCGCTGCACGCTGCGGTGCGTCTGCTGCGCGGCTTTGTGCTGAAGCGCGGCTTTCTGGATGGGGCAATCGGCTGGGATATCGCACTGGGAAATGCGCGCGAAGTCTGGATGAAGTACCAGCTTCTGCGCACCCTCTCCGCACGAGGAGAAAAGCCTCCTGCCTGAGGCTGCGGCGCAGGAGATACAGGCGCGGGCAATATTGCGGTTTCGTATTATTGTGGCTACATTACGGATGCGTTTTCTCCGCCCTTACCGACAGGGGATTTGCATGAACTATTTAGCCGGTTCCCTTTATGTACTACTTACGCTGGGGAAATACACAGCTCGGCCCTTACGAGTCACATCAGATTCTGCAAATGGCGGAGCATGGACTGGTAACGGAACTGCACGAAGTCGTGGACTCGGTTACCGAGCATTCCATGACGGTGGGATGCTTCCGTCGCGATATGCTCGGCGGTCACGATTTCTCCGGTGGACTGCCGCACCCGCTTAACGCGGAAGACCTGCAGCGTATACACATCGAGAAGCTTCAGGCTCAGCACGACGAGATTCAGCGCCTGAAGGCCGAGAACGACAAATTTACCGAGACGATCAAGACCATTACGGAAGCCCAGCACCAGCATCGGGCGGAGCTCTCACAACAGCCGCCGGCCTGGGCCTCCGCGCTTTCTGACAGGCAAACGGAACAGTTTGAGCTGCAGCTTAAGGAGGCGCGCCGTATGCACGAGGAAAACCAGCGCATCATGTGGGAGCTCCGCGGGACCATGAACGCCATGCCCCAGGCTCATGCGCCCGCTCCTTCCGTCATCATCTTTTCACCGACGCTGCCAGCCCCTGCCCACCAAGCAAGAGCACCCCTTCAGCAACGTCTCAGGGAAACGCGCCATGATATCCATGCCATTGCCGAGCCGCAGCCAGTCACTCCCTGCCGGGCCATCGTCTCGCGTTTAGATCCTAACTATGGCTCCAAAGTGGCTGCGGCCGCCATTCGCGAGCTCTGTAAACCCAAACCAATCAATATCTACGAAGGCGACCAGTACACGAAAAGCATCTGGCGTTACCGATTTCTGGGTTTATTCATGGGAATCCTGGGGATACACAATTTTTATGCCGAACGCTATCTTAGCGGCTTCGCGCAATTGCTGCTGACTGCTTCCTGCTGGTGGGCCGGCACGCCGCTCCTTATCATGTTTCTGTACAACCTCGGCGAAATTGCGCTGATTCGTACAGACGGTGAGGGTGCCCAGATGCAATGATGCTTTGACGCGTCGCGCATCGGCTTCGGGCTTCCCGCAGCATACCTGCACTTAACCACTTATCCCAACCATTCGCCATATATGTACTACCTCCGCTGGGGAAATACACAGTCTGGCCCTTTCGAGTCGCACCAGATTCTGCAGATGGTCGACCAGGGACTGGTGACGGGATTGCATGAAGTGGTGGACTCCGTAACGAGGCACTGCACCACCGTGGCCGATTTCCGCGTCCAGATGCAACATGGCCCGCACGATCGCCTGCGACTTTCGCCGGACAAAATCCTGGAGCTGAACCAGGATCACATTCATCGGCTCCAGTCACAGCAAGATGAAATTGCCCGACTGAAGCTGGAGAACGAGAAGTTCGCGGAGCTGATCCGAGCGATCTCCACCGCGCAGGTGCAGACGCATCAGGCAGAGATTCAGCGGCTGAAACAGCAGCAGGAGTGGTTTGCCCAGCGGATGGATCTCATTGCGCAGACACAGCAGCTGCAGCTGGAAGTAAGCCGCCTGCGCGAGGAGAACCGCCTTCTGTCGCGCCCCGCCGTCACGGTCATCTCAACGTCCCGGCAGCCGGAGCCGCCGCAACTGGCATCACAGACACAGCTTCAGCTTAATTGTTCCGGGCAAACGCAAGAGCCCGAGTCCCCGCGCCTGTCCGCACCCCCACCCACACCTGTTGCAATCAGCCCCCTGAGTGATTCTGCCCCCGTGGCCGAATCCATTCCCGAACAGCAGGTAACTTATGCCGGGCGTTCGACCGCATGGCTGATCAAGCCGGGAGAGGATGGCCCCATTTTCCGCGACACGGCTCTGCGCGACCATGCCGTAAGTTTTGACAATACTCCGATCTATACCCTGCAAAAGACGTCCGACTTCCAGGTGCTGATGCCCGCAAAGAGCCGGGTGGTCTATGTCATCCTGGGGCTCCTGCTGGGCCTTCTGGGCGCGCATAACTTCTATGCGGAACGGCGGACAGTAGCCTTTGCCCAGCTCTTTATTACCCTCTTTCTGGGGTGGGCCATCATCCCGCTGATTGTGGTTTTTACCTGCAACATGATAGAGCTGGTGATAATCGACCGGGATGCTGAAGGCGTCCTGATGGAATGATGAAGCGCAGGGCACACTGCTCATAGCCTCTGTGGCGTAGGGAGGAACAATATTGCGATTCCGTATTGTTTCGGCTACATTACAGATGCCGCACCCCTGGCAACCGGCTTGACAGCCGTGTAAACCCTTATTCTTCTGCAGCTTATGTACTATCTCCGCTGGGGAAATACACAGTCAGGGCCGTACGAGTCACACCAGATTCTGCAACTGGCGGAGCAGGGCATGGTGAATAATCTCCATGAAGTGGTGGACTCCATTACGAGCTACTCCATGACGGTGCAGGATTTTAAGGAGCTGATGAAGTCCGGCAAAAAGCTGGCAGTGATGGATCTTAACGAGCGAGATCAGGAGCGGCAGCGCATCGAGCAACTACAGGCGCAGCACGACGAGATTGAGCGGCTGAAACGTGAAAACGAGAAGTACGCGCAACAGATCCGCACGATCTCGGTCTCCATGGCGGATCAGGTGCGAACCGTGCCTGCGGTTATGCCCCTGGTGATCCCACAGCAGCGCCCTGTCTATGTAATGCCGCCCGCGCCGCCGCGTCCACAAGTGCAGGTCGTTCATCATTATCCGCAGCCGCAGGTAATGGTCCATCATTATCACCAGCCGCAGCCTTATCCCACGACCTATACGGACGGCCACAAGAAGAGCCGGGCTGTGTATATTCTCCTGGCTTTCTTTTTTGGTGTTTTTGGCGTTCATAATTTCTATGCAGGCAGGAGAAAAGCAGGGATGATACAGATATTCTGCCTGGCCTTTTTCTCCATACTGGCAATACCATTCCTGTGGATATTCAATATTGTGGA
Organism: Methylacidiphilales bacterium; assembly: GCA_041287705.1. Taxonomy (GTDB): domain Bacteria; phylum Verrucomicrobiota; class Verrucomicrobiia; order Methylacidiphilales; family UBA1321; genus LW23. The sequence goes on from JBGGNE010000451.1 coordinate 34,020, forward strand.
GATCATGGCTGTAGATAAAGACGGTGATGGCAAACCCATGATATAAAGACATTAAAGCTGGCAGTAACAGGGTGGAATAAGTCTCGCCGCGCGGGCCACGACGTGCCACACTTGTCGGTGCATGAAGATCACCACCGAAGATCGCGGCGAATGCATACTCTTCACCCTGGAGGGCCGCGCGGATGGAGGCGGCTCGCGCGAATGGCAGGCGGCGGTTAACGATCGCCTCGGAAAGCCCGGCTGGCGCGGCATTGTGCTGGATCTTACAGGCGTACCCTATATCAGCAGCGCCGGCGTGCGCGTGCTGGCGCATCTGCACCGGGTGGTAACGCCCTCGCCGATGATTCTGGTGGGCATTGGCGATTATTGCAGCAAGGTGCTGAAGATATCGGGTCTCCTGACCACGTGGCCCATCTACAGCACGCCGGATGAAGCGGTGACGTTTTGCCAGCAGAAGATCGCAGAAAGCTCCGCACCCGCGCACTGGGACGAATTGCAGACTGTGGATCTGTCATGCGGGACAATCCGGATCATTCCGGGCACGGGCGACCGGTGCTCCGTGCGAGTGTTGGGCGAGGTATCCAAGGTGCTGAACGCCACCCTTACGCGAGCAGACATCAAGTCAAAGCGCTTTTCGGAAACCGAGTACTCGCTGGGCATCGGCGGACTGGGCGGCTCCATTGAGGACTACTACAGCATCATGGGCGAGATGATCACCGTGGGCGGCACGATGGTCTGGCTGCCGACGGACGGCAAAGATACGCCGGACTTTCTGACCCCACGCACGGACGGAGGCGAAGTCCGTATCCACACGCCCTTCAGCGTTACAGTAAGCGGTGATTTCAACCTCACCGTCGTTTTCGACAGCAAGGAGCCCAGGGGCACGAGCATGACGCGGCTGTATCGCGCACTGTTCGATTACGTGCGCCAGACGCGACCAGGCTGGCGCGGAGCGCTGGCCATCGGTGCATGCGCGGAGATGGGCGAAGTTTACGGTGCGGGCGTTCTGAAGTGCCCGATAATCGAAAACAAACCTCAGAACGGCAAGCTGATCACCGATCCCAGCAACTACAGCTCATGGTTTGAGTATGACGAGAAGCCTCGCCTGACCCACGTGACGGGCCTCATCACCGGCATTGGCCTGGACCTGACACAACCGCTGGACGGCTACGATCGTGAAATGGTGGATCGCTGCTTCTACTTTAACCCAGCCAACACAGGCAGTGTGTCGGAGCTGCTGCATAATCACGCGGTGTTCTGCCCCCGCATGCGCCTTCCCCAGCGCCCTACAGATCTGGAGCAGGAGATCGAAACGGTCACGCGTCGCGGTGCCTTCGATGACATGCGTCATCTTTTTGATGCATCCACGATACAGCGTGCTATCATTGGTATCAGCCTGATTGATTACTTTGAGCGAGATGCGGAGGTGTAGACTACCGCTATGCTATTTGCTGCAAAGTCAGTCGGCAGACTTTGCAGCTTATGAGCCTGACGTTTTTCCCGGTCAACATCTTTATAAGTAAAGCTGTAGCAGGTTATCTCTTTAGCGTAACCGGTGCGGTGCTGCTTGCAGTTTATGTATTAAGTCTTCCCGTGGTGGCATGGTTCTGTGGTGGTATTGAATTCGAGATAATGGACTATCAAGTCATTTATTCAATACCACCTGCCAAATGTGTAGGTAATATTGCCAGGACGCTGTTAAGTGAAAAAATCCTGGGGGCGCCGACTCAAAGGCGTCCTCAAAATCCGAACTCGTTTCCCTTTGAAGGTAGGACTGAGGGAAATGCGAGCGCTACAGCCTTTTTGGCTACTTACCCACATCCTCTTTTTGCTGGAAGGGATTATACGCGCGCAGTCTATAAAAGTACCTCTGCGGAGCGCTTCTACAGACCTCTAGTCTTTATCTGTCATCGAGTCCCTGGAGCTGGCACTCTAATAAACAGTATTTACAAAAAGATCTACGGAGTCTCTATCCATATAAAGGTGAATATTGTCTATTCATTTTAAGCATGAAAATAAAAACCCATAAGCCATCCCCTGCACGGAACTATGCTATTGCGTGCAGCCTTATTCTGGTGCTCTATGTGTCGAGCCTGCCCCTCGCCTCGTGGCTTTGCAATGGATTGTATTTTGGGAATGTCGGCAGGTATGACTGGAATCAGGGAAAAACCGTTAGCACGATGACTTACTGTGTGGCAACAACACTTCGTGTTTCAAGTTCTTCGACAGTAATACCAACCTTCCCTCGCACATTCCATGCTCCAAAACTTGAGCCTTTCCGCCATCTGTACACTCCCATTGTCTGGGTTGTCCATAATGCACCTGGTGGATGGTGTCTAAACTCATTTTACAGCTCTTTATGTGGCGTGCAAATAGTAGATGCACGGGATCGATATATATATTGATCCCGTCGCGATCCTCAAAGAGAACTATCTTGAGATATATCCTCAGTCTTCTCTGCAGGAAGAAGGCGCCACAGTCCTACGATGCTAAGCTTAGCGCCTGCAACCATAAAAGCAGTAAGTCCAAAAAAGAGAACGGCCATCATGATTCGTGATTTCTTTGGGATAGCAGAGTAGATTTTCGCCTGTTCTTCGAGAGTTGAGCTACTGGTAATAATGCGGTTAAAGCCAAGATAAAGAATCAGAGAGATGGTAACGTAAAGCATGAAGTTTTGGCCTTCGATCACCATCTGACCCATAGCCAGAAGCAGTAAACCCATTATCCAGAAGGAGGACTCAACAGCAGCGCACATGCGATTCCCGTCCATATAGGGAACAGGTACGAGAATGAGGAGATTAAGTATAAAGCCTGTAAGTCCCAGTGTGAGGAGCAATGAGCTGCCTAATGCAAAGCCAGCTAAAGTGCAAAGAGTTGCGCCTATCGCACCCGCTATAGGCCCCCCGCAGGCCAGAACGCCTTCGGTCCACAGATCGCGGCGTTCCTCATAAATTCTGGATATTGTGCTGAAGAGAGGAAAGAACATGACAGATGAAACAGGAGTTTTCATGTACAAAGCCGCAGCCACATGACCCAACTCATGAAGAAACAACAGAGCCACAAAGCCGCCTATGAAGGGAGCTCCATACAGTTTCATATCCAGCATCAGCACGATCAACAGTACAACGCAGAGAAAGATGTACTTGATGAGAAGCAGGATACCTCCAATAATCGTTCCCACGGAAGGTCGTTCCAGCTTCTCCTTGGTGTTCTGGTGCATGAAGGGAGATCCCTCCATCTGCATGCCGGCAAGGGCGTCCGCCGGTATCGCAAAACCTTCTTTGGACACAGGTCCGCCAGCGACTGCTCCGCTCAATCCTGCTGTGCCTCTGGCGGCTGGCGTTTCTTTCCTGTTTTGCTCCGGCGCGGGCAGGATCTCCGTGGGCGTGTTCAGTTGCCAGTAGATGGCTTCACGCGCCCGCCAGGCTACGGTGAGTGATTCGGCGGCGTCTCCGGGCGTCTGCTCCATCATGGCGTCCACGTCTTCAAAGCGCACGAAGTGAAGATCAGACCGTTCCGGATCGGTGGGCTCCGGTGGGCCGCTAATGGGGCCGCACGTGTAGAACTGGATAAAGCGCATGCTGTTTTCCAGACTGGCATTTTGCTTCATGAAGAAGCGCAGCGGCGCGGTCTCCCAGGGGATGCCATACTGCGCCTGCAGAGTGCGCAGCGCCGCCCGGTGGTAATCCTCTCCAGCGGCCACATGGCCTTCGCAGGGAACATCCCAGCCGTAGGGTGATACCTCAGATGTCTCGCTGCGGCGCAGCATCAGAATTTCCCCGGCGTCGTTGTAAATGAAAACAAAGAACCAGCGGTGCCGTTGAAATGTCGCCTGAATGGACCCGAGCGATCCGACTCCAAGCGCCTGATCGTGCTGATCAACGTAGTCGATCATTTCCGTGGATGCAGGAAGAGTCTCGCTCATAATAGGAGCGAACACTACACTGAATCACAAGAATGAGTCAATCGCTATGCATTAACGAAACAACTCAACTAACATCATCAACACCTCTGCATACTTATGATAGTAAAGGTATACCACTGTTACAATACCACCGAACCGACGGATTTATGATTTCCGATAGATGGGCGCAACCTTCCGATTTGCCAAATCCTCGCTGCGCTCTGGCCTTACCGCATTTCCTCGCCTATTGTAGGGGATACTTATGCTGCGCGAGTTTCTGCACAATATCCTGACACGGGAGCTGTACCTGTACCTGTGGACGTGCTGGCTGGTTCTGATCATGCCGGTGGTGCCGGAATTTATGCGCAGCCTGGCACAGATGCCTTATCAGGACAGCAGCGGCAACTTCATCATGGTCTCGGTGTTTTGTTTTTGCGGACCTTTTATCGTGCCGCTGTACACGGTGCACTTGATCGGCAGCTGGATCCTTAGTCCCAGCGCGGCCATGACGGAGCAAGTGGCGCTGTGGATCCTGAAGATTCTGGCGGGATTCGCCATCTCCTGGGCGGCCACCTACATATGGGACCACATGTACAAGTTTCGCCATTCACCTGCCGGGGAGATGACCTGGCGCTGGCTGGTGGTGTACTGTTTCGCGGCGTGGCTGCTGTATCTGCTGACCCTGACCGGACTGATGCCTTTAGCGCCAGTGCATCTGCCACTGTACGTTATTTCACTGCTGTGCGCCTGCTTTATCACGATGGTGCCGGGCCCGATGGGCGTTGCTGCCCTGGCCGGCATGAAGATGCACCCGTTACTGGCGCTGTTAATTCTGGCCCTGAAATTCGCGCTTAGTTATGCGGCCTGCTGGCTGTTGCTGAGTCTGTGGGAATGGCAACGCGCCATTCCCGGCACGGCAACCTCAGATATCAATGAAGACAAGGCAGCGTAGCATTGATTGAGCAATCAGCGTCGGGGAATGGTCTAACCAGCGGTAAGCGCAGCTTGCTCGGCTTTGGTGTTGAGCTTTTGCAGGCCGTCGAAGCGGATGGTGATGGTACCCAGCGCGGCGCTGCGGATGACGAGTTGCTCCTTGGTTTCCGACAGGAGCTCACCAACGATGCGGTCGCCGTTGCGGGTAATAGCCTCCACGATCTTTCGAGGGGCGGCGCGGCGGGGGATGGTAAGCATACCCAGAGCGTCGTTGAGCAGGTAGATGTGCTCTTTGGTTTCCGCAATAATCTCGCCGGATACGCGGTCGCCGTTAATGAGAATGACTTCCATCGGGCGCCTGGCGATCATGTCGCGAGGGATGGTAACGACACCCAGCAAAGCGCTCTGGAGATAAATCCAGTCGTCCTTCTCATGCAGCACTTTGCCGCTGATGCGTTCGCCGTTGGTCAGCAGGAACTCCTTGGGTGAGTCCGGCGAGACATCCGCCAGCGTGGACGCAGCAGTCGTGATGAGCGGTCCGGCAACTGGCGCCGAGGAGACAGCGGGGCTGGGGGCGGGCCCCACGGAAACGGTGGTAGAACGCGATACGGCCACGGAATCCGTAACAACGCCGCTTGTGCCGGAGACCGACTTGACAGGCGTCACGATCTCCTGACTCTGGCTGATAACGACGCCGGGAATAACAGCTTCCGATTCGAGCAGCGGATGACTGTCCTGCTCTTCCTCGGGTACACCGGGGATGACATCTTCTTCCGCCAGACCGGGGATAACGTCGTCGTCCTCCGGCAAACCAGGGATAACGGTGCTGCCGCCTTCTTCCTCGGGCACACCGGGGATGACCGCGCTGGATTCAGCCGTGGAGCCCAGGACGGAAGAGCGCATGGGCTGAAACGCGGGCTCGTCCTCCATGCGGGCGGGCAGCGTAATCTTGGGCACCTCGGGCCTGCCGAGCCCCATGAGGGTGGCGGCCGGGCTGATGGGAGGCGCAACAGGTGTCGGCAGCTTAAGCGGCTGAGAGGGAGATGCATCCGTAGCGCCGGAAAAGAGCATTCCGGGCTCGCTTACCATGACTTCCTTCGGCGCATCCAGGGCCGTGGGCAGTGCGGTCGGCACCGACATAGGTGCATTCGGCACGGCGTGGCTGGTTAATCCGGAAGAAGCTCCAGCAACAGGAGCGGGCGCACCAGGCAGAGAAGAAGCCGGAGCAGGTGGGATTTCGGCTGGCTTCAGCGGAATCTGCGTGGGCAGAAGCACATTGCTGTGCGCGTCGGCATTCGGGAAAGTCTCGGGAGGCTGCGCGGGTGTGGCAGGCGCGGCGGTCGCCCCAATGCGCTGCAACAGCGGCGTGGGTGAAGGGGCGATGAGCTGCGGCGGGGAAACGCGCTTGCGGGCGTTGCTGTTGGCCGCGGCAACATCCGGCGGTATAAAAAAGATATCGGGCCACTTGCCGGCAACAGGTCGTTTGGCCGGCAGGGGGGCAACCGCCTTTGCGGGAGCAGGCGCGTTACCGGCAGGCGGAGGCGTCAGGGCGCCGGGTGCAAGCTTAAGAGGGGCGCTGAGTCGAGTCTGCGCCGGTTTGGCAGCGGCAGGGGTAGTCGCACGCTGGGGAGCAGGTGCCGCCAGGATTACGCTACGCCCATTACCGTTTTTGGTGGGGGGAAAGAAGATGTCAGGCCATTTTTGGGACTGCATAAGGGCGTAGCGTGTGTGTGCGAAGCGGTTGGGATGCGCAAGTGCGTTGGTGTAAGAAATGAGGACCGGATCTCAGGGCTCAGACCGCTCGACCCCGTGCGGGCGAATTCAGCAGAAATGGTGGTGGAAGTTCTGAAATCAGCTCACGTTCAGGCGGGCGCCAGGGCCCAGCTTCGCCTGCTTCCAGAAGTCCGCAAACGGATCCACTGGTGGCGGAGGCGCGGCGGGAACCGGCGTAACAGGAGGGGGAGGTCCGGGAAACAGCGTTGCCGGGTTCAGATTCAGCGCTGGCACAGGAGACGGGGCGGGTGCCTGCTGATGATACGCGGGCGCCGGCTGAGCGTGGGATGCAGCGGTAAAGATCGCGTGGGGATCCGGCTGTGGCGGCGGCTGGCTTTGCGCTGCTTCATCCGCCATGCGGGCGGCTTCCAGCAGCAGCCATTCCCAACTGTTGTCCACAGTTTGCGGCACCGGAAGAGCGTAATCCTCAATGCCAAGCTGGGGATTCTGCAGGCGCAGCGCGGCGTAAAACGCTTTCTCGCCCAGCAGCTCGCCATATTCGCAGTGCATCACACGGCCCTTCTGAATGTAAATCTTGGCCATCGGGTTATTGAACGACGACATACTGATGAGCACGCTGCGTCCGTTCAGGCAGAAAAGCTGCACCAGCTCCTGTGCTGAGAAGTGACCCAGCGCGTTCATCGTGTTGGACGAGGGCGGCGCAGTCTGCACCGTGGGCCGCATATCGGCAGGGCGCGTGGCGAAAAAGTGCTCCACCGCGTGCAGCAAATTGGACACCGCGAACGGTTTCTCGATGAAAAACGCCACGCCCAGCTGGTCCGCCATCTGGCGCAAACCGGGGGAGCGATACGCCGTCATCATCATCAGCCCGGTGCCGGGGGAGCGCTCCCGCACCTGCTTCACCAGATCGAAGCCGTTTTCCGTGCCGATTCTCACATCGGTAATCAGGAGGTCGATACCCCGCTGCTCCACAATGCTGACGGCCTGCGCGATATTCGAGGCGGTAAGAATGGTGGCCAGCTTGTTCTTCAGGAACTCCCGTTCCAGGATGCGAAGAATGTCGTGCTGGTCATCAATAATGAGAATCTGGTGCGGCATACGGGTTTCCTGATAGCATGATTCATGCCCACCGCTACCAGTACCGCGCGACCAGCGCGTAGCCGAGCGCATTTTTAGCGGCAGGAGCACAAGGGTTTGTACGGCTACACTACACCACCCTGAAACACTTTGCCGCTCATTATTTCAGAAGATAAAGCAGAACCCCGCATTCGTCTGTCTCCCCGGCCCATAACTCTGCTTCCAATCCTTAGAGAATCCCGTCCATGTAACTCACTGATTTATTATTAGCAGGCAGTCTCTAAATTAATCTACAACAAAAATAGTATAGCCATTAAATCACAGGAGAATTACAGAAGCACAGCCTCTATTTGTATCCGGCAATAATGACACCCCACAATCTCTCTGGAGAAAAAGCCCGCAATAACTGCCTGCGGCACGAGTGGCACACCACATGCTGGACGATATGAGCCGGCTCAACAGGCTCGCCGCAGTCTTGTCTATCAAGCCAAATTGCACTAATTTGCTTATGGCCATTTTTCGACGGCAAATCTGGCAAAGGTTTTGCTCACGTTGATCAGTACGCGCCAGACGGGCTCCCCCTTCCCTGACCGACAGCCTGCCTGCGCCACGCAAACCGCCTTCCCCTCTCCCCTGCCCTTCCCTTCCCACCACATGTACCCCGGGACACTGAACCATACGCCGCCTGCCCTTTTATCTGCGGTTCGCGCCAGGGCGGTGACCATGATCCCCGCCCGATTCAGTGTGGTATTCCTTGTAATTTAAAGCAGATTGTTGAAGATTAATAGACGCCGCCATGCCCGACTTTAGTGGTAACTTTTCAACGATCAACCTTGCCGAGGTTCTGCGCATGCTCATCAGCACGCGTCAGACCGGGCTACTCCGCATCTCCCACCGGGGTGAGGAGGGGTTGCTCGCGCTCGAACGCGGTGTTGTTGTCAACGCCGCCACCTCTACCCAGCAGGGCCTTCCCGCCCTCTATCAGTTCATCGTATGGCGTGATGCCAACTTCGCCTTCGACGAACAGGCCATTCCTCCCAACGCCGCCCGCGACCTCGCCGCCTACCCCGCTAACGTCCTAATCGACGGCATCGCGCGGAAAATTGATGAACTGGCCGCCCTTCAACAGGCCGTGCCCACCCTGGACTCCGTGCTCTACTACCTCGGCGGCGAAGCTCTCGGCGAAGTGGAGGCCTCCCCGTCGGAGCTCGGCCTCCTCATTCTGGCCAATGGCGTCAATACCGTTGAGCAGATCGCCAAGCGCGCTAATCTTAACCCGCTGGAAGTCGCCAAAAGTCTGGCCAAATTCCGTCTCGCCGGCGTTCTGGAACTCGTCTCCGTCCGCGCCGCCTCCGCCCCCCTGGAGCCCCCGCCTGCACCCGAACCGCCCCCGGTAGCTCCCGAGCCTCCGCCGGAAGCTGCTCCCCGTTACTGGCGCGGCAAACGCATCTCCTGATTTTCGCATCCATCCGCACGCAACCGTTTTCGCAGTGCGGATTCAGTCGAAAGGCTGCTGGCTACCCTCAGCAGCCTTCTTTTTTTGTACTGCCTGAGCAATTTCCCACTTAACGCGATAAAAAGTATAGTAACACTGGAAGTTTAGTCGATTAGCAGAAATAGTTAACGCCCAGATTCATCTAAGACCATTCGCAGACGTTAATTGGTACAAAGACTGGGATCGATTTGGGGATGAGAGCAAGGCGCGATTGAGGGAGTGCATGAGAATAATGCATGACCGAAAGCGCAACGCTGCTATCGCCCAAAAGCGACCCAGTCTTTGTACCAATTAACGTCTGCGATTGGTCTAATAATAATGCCCAGGGTAAAAATTTCCTATTGCATAGAAGAGGCATCAGACTGGCCTTAGAAGCGTATTTGCATCGTCTCCAAGTCATGTCATTTTCACGGTGTCATGTCCACTTCACCCCAGCCTGATTTCTCCGCCAACATGGCCCGCTTTACCGGAGCCCCCGGCACCGGTGGTTACGCCGCCGGTTACGACCGATTCCGGCCCACAGCCCCTGATATTCTGGGCGATTTCCTATGTCGTATGGCGGGAGTCATACGCCCCCGTCTGGTAGTGGACCTCGGCAGCGGCACCGGCCTCTCTTCCCGCTACTGGGCGGCGTATGCCGAAGAAGTGATCGGCATCGAACCCACCGACGCCATGCGCTCACGCGCTGAGCAGTCCAGCACGGCGTTTCCCCATCTCAGCTACCGTAAAGCGTTCTCACACGATACCGGGCTGCCATATCAATGCGCGCAAATCGTGAACTGCGGTCAATCCCTTCACTGGATGGATCCTGCCAGCACATTTCGCGAAGCCGCCCGCATCCTTCAGCCGCGCGGCGTCTTTGCTGCCTACGACTACGACTGGCCGCCCGCCACGGGTTTCTGGGAAGTCGACGCAGCCTATATACGCTGCACACAGCGTATTGAATCCCTGGAAGCCGAGCACGGCGTCGCGCCGGTCTTTCAAAGCGACACTTCCGCACCCGGCACAGGCCAGGAAGTGCTGCGCTGGGTCAAGGAACAGCATCTGCAGCGCATGAAGCAGAGCGGTGCATTCCGCCACGTGCAGGAAGTAGTGATGCACCAGCACGATACGGGCGATGCCGACCGCCTCGTCGGTCTCATGCTCAGTCAGGGCTCCGTCAACACATTGCTCAAACTCGGCTTCCACGAAGAAGATATCGGAATCGCTGAAATTCGCGAGGTCGCCCAGCGCTCCCTGGGCAATACAGCCCACCCATGGCTGTGGTCATGCCGCGTGCGTATTGGCATTACGTAAATCTGTGACTATGGGAGATTCCTAGTTCTGCAACTGAAAACCAGCATTGCGGATCTGATGAGCTTCGAGGTCACCCGCTTCGCTACGCTCAGCCCGCGCCGATTTACTGTCCAAAACTAAATCTCCAGACGAGTCCGTCATTTGAAATTCACAGGCAGTCTCAACCGGAAACTGCCTGCGAATGGATGGATGGCAACCTGATCAGGTTCAGGCCTGAGGGAGAATTGCCTGATCGCGGCGGGGCATGGCGACTTTGCCGCTGCGGACGAGGTCGATGATCCCGAAGTGTGTCATCATTTCGATGAACTTGGTGATCTTGGCTTCGTTGCCGGTGACTTCGATCGACAGGTTCGTCAGCTGGACGTCTACGATTTTGGCGCGGAAGATGTCGCAGATCTGCAGCGCTTCGTTGCGCGTTTCGGCGCCGACGTTGACTTTAATTAGCACCAGCTCGCGATCGACATAGCGGCTGTCGTTAAAGTCCTGTACCTCAATAACGTCTACCAGTTTGTTGAGCTGCCGCGTTACCTGATCCAGTACGCGGTCGTCGCCTTTGACGACGATCGTCATGCGCGATACTTTTTCGTCCTGGGTAGGCCCGACATTCAGAGTGTCGATATTGAAACCGCGGCCGCTGAAGAGGCCGGCGATGCGGGTAAGCGCGCCGAACTTGTTTTCGACGAGTACGGAGATGGTGTGACGCATGGCGGGAGGTGACTTGACGTTACTTTAAGTTATGTATCTTTATCCAGGCGTAAGCTTTATCGGAATGATGCTGCCGGCTGTCGATCAAAGCGGCGGGGCGACGGCGGAAATGCGGGATGCATGCGATACGGGGCATCAAATAGAAAAACCCCGAGCGCTGCCGTATGCCCAGGCGCTCAGGGTCCAAGCCAGCCGACCCACTTATCTGTATTGGCGGCAACGCATACCCTGGCGCTAGAGCGCTACAGGTACGGATACTACCATGATAAGGGGGTGAAAAGCTGATGCCATGAGCGTTAGGTTATAGCGGCACTCCGCCATGGAGTCAATGGTAACGTACAGTGTACGGCACATTGGGGTGCGATTCAAAGTGGTACAGATGGTTAACTTTTTAAACGCACAAAGATAAGAATTCCTATCCGAAACTTGGTGTCTTCGTGTCTTGGTGGTGAAAAATCCCCATCCCAAACGCTCAAAGGGGAGCGCAGGATTTTCTGTCAAAAGCAAGGCGTGAGGAACCGACAAGCAGCGCCGCTGTTGACAAAAAAGACAAGGGCATTCGCC
>JBGGNE010000452.1:0-10099 GCA_041287705.1 Methylacidiphilales bacterium
GGCAGGAACTCGAGCGACGCCTGTGCGTCGGCCAGATAGCGGCGGATATACATCACGCTTTCCTTAAGACCACCGCGCTCGACAGCCAGTGCCAGCAGACCGACCCGGTCATCTTCCGTGCCGTGCAGAATCGTTTCGCAGATCGCGCTGCGCTCCGCGTCCGCCGTGTTGTGGAGAAGGTGCAGGAGCGGCAGAGTCAGCTTGCCGCGCTCCAGATCGGTGCCGACGGTTTTGCCAGCGGCGTCCTCCGTGCCTACCAGATCCAGGCAGTCATCGTAAATCTGATACGCGATGCCCAGGCAATCGCCGTAATGGCGGCAGCGAGCTACCTGCTCGGGCGGCAGGCCATTGAGATATGCGGCCAGCTCTGTAGCTACATAAAAGAAGGGCGCCGTCTTCATCTGAATAATGCGCAGATACTCGGGCAGTTTCATCTGGAGATCGAACCGGCGTTGCGTTTGCAGAATCTCGCCGCAACACACTTCCTTGGTGGCGGCTGCCACGCGGCGGCTGATCTCCATGGTCTCAAACCGCGTGCACAGCATCAGGGCCTGCGCAAAAAGGGAATCGCCCAGAAGAACGGCCGTATCGGCGCCCCAGCGCGCATTGCTTGTGGCGACTCCGCGACGCTTGGTCGCGTTATCCATGATGTCGTCGTGCACCAGCGTGGCCAGGTGAATCAGCTCAATCACGACTGCCAGATCCACATGTCCGGGCGTAATGCCACCGGTAGCATGTGCGGTCAGCAGGGTAAGCGCGGGACGAATGCGTTTGCCCTGGCTTTCCACGGCGTGGGAAATGTATCCGGCCACGGCGGGATCAAACTCGGTAACCTGCTCGCGAATGCGTTCCTCCACCTGAGCCATGCCGGGGGCAATGAGCTTGAAATGCCTCCTCAGATCCAGCTTTTGGGGCAGGGTGGGAAAAATCCTTTGCAGGTTTTCTGCTGTCAACTTTTGGACTTTTTCGAGCAAGCTCACAAATATAAGCTACTGGTGTGGATGTTAGTCGTCAAACCCGGATTTCATGATTTTTCGAAAAAATCAGAAAATATGAAACCAGCCAGTCGCTGCCGACAATGTAACGCGGGTGCCATTTGACGTAGCAGATCCCCTGCCTGAATGCACGGAGTTTAGCGCGGAAATTTTGCTGATCGTTCGTTAAGTTCCATTATTCCACAGGCAACTTTTTAGAACAAAAGAATACACACGGTCTCATCCTATAATAAATTATAAATAACTTAGCCAGCTCGAGCTCCGCCCTGTCGGGAAGGGCAAAAGCATTGCTAATAACTTAATGATCAGTGATCTGAAAGGCCGACTTATTTCGATGTTGCCCAGTTCCTACAAAGAATCCCTGCTAAAATATGGTGCGTGTCTCTTTGAAAAGGATGTATTTTACCGCCCTTTAGAACATTCTCCCTGGAGTCCGGATGGAAAGCCGGAAATTTCTTGTTTCTATGGTATCGTTGACGAAAGTGGCTTTGATGTGAGGGAGAAATATATGGATAGCTGCGGCGATATTCTACCTTTGACGCTTCCTATAGGTAATGATGTAGGTGGCAATATCATATTACTTTGCTTGAAGAGTGGGTGCATTAATTTGTTTAATCACGAAACCGCTGCTGCCAAAACAACCTGAGCGCTTGACACCCGAATCTTAACCTAGCTAAGTTAGCTAACTATGATCGCCGTCAACATGCACGAAGCCAAGACGCGGCTTTCCGAACTGGTGAAAGCCGTTGAGGAGCACGGGGAAACGGTCATACTTCATCGTAACGGCAAGGCCATTGCGGAAATTCGTGCCTATCCGTCCAAAGAAAACAAGCCTGTGCGTGACCTGACGCCTGATCCTGCTATGTGTCCCCTTATCAGGCCAGGTTACGAACCAGCAGAACCATTGAGTGAAGACGAATGGCCTGAGTCACTCCGATGAATCTGTTGCTCGACACTTGCGGACTTCTGGCTCTCGCTGCCGGGCACTTGTCTCCTTCTGCTGTCGCCGCAATCCAAAGTGCCGTCACGGTGAAAATACCCCTGTAGTGGCATGGGAACTTGCATCAAGGTCAGGGCCGGGAAACTGGTCCTGCCCCATGGCTCCTCTGATATACACCCGTTCTCTGGCCCTTCGGTATGGACTTGCCCTGCAGCCTGCGGGACTGGATACAGCTTTGCTTTGTGCGTCTGCGGATCTGCCTCCGCTTCACCGTGATCCATTTGACCGCATCCTTGTAGCACTGGCACTTCGCGAAAGTCTGGTCATTGTCACCTCTGACCGTGTAATTCCAAGCTATCCTGGAATTCAGACTGTTTGGTGATTGGAAGAGCGGCCTTTCCCATTTGTTCGCCAATCCCGCGCTTTCCTTCCCTGCAATGTTGGGGCACAGTATGCCGCGCCCGGCACTTGTCTCGTACTTCGGGCTTTCCTACACCGCTCTCCCAATTCCCCCCCCTTAGCGCATGAGCCTCCTTAAATTCGGCATGCTGGGCCGTACCTACCAGCACCTCAACCGCTATAAGGACATCCTCAGCATCCTCTTTAAGTATGGCTACGAGGATGTGCTGCGGCGGTTGGGCATTGCGGATTACTTTGACTCCAGCTTTCTCCGGGCCTTTACCAACAAAGAGCCGGATATCAGCATCAGCTCCCTGTCGCCGCAGACGCGGCTGCGGCTGGCCTGTGAAGAGCTTGGGCCCGCCTTCGTCAAGATGGGGCAGATTCTCAGCCTGCGGCCGGATCTTCTTCCCGACGAATACATGGATGAGCTGGCGAAGCTTCAGGACAGCGTTACGCCCATGCCGTTTGAGGAAGTGAAGACGCTCCTGGCCCTGGAATTCAATCGCCCTCTGGAGGAAATCTTTGAGTTCATTGAGCCCGAGCAACTTGCCGCCGCGAGCATCGCGCAGGTTCACAAGGGACGGCTTGTGGGCGGGCAGGAGGTTGCCATTAAAGTGCAGTGGCCGCGCCTGCGCCATATGATCGAGGTGGATCTGGAAATTCTGATGCACCTGGGCGGCCTGGCCGAGCGGCACGTGGAAGGCTGGAGGGTGCACCGCCCCACGGCCATCATCAACGAAGTGGGCAAATCCCTGCGGCGCGAGATCGACTTTAAGCTGGAAGCGGCTCACATGGAGCGCTTTGAGCGGCAGTTTGAGAATGAGCTGAGCACCCGCGTACCCAAGGTCTTTCACGAAGCCAGCACCGAACGCGTGCTGACCATGGAGTACATGAGCGGCGTGAAGATCAGCGACATTCTGGCGCTTCGCGAAGCCGGGGTGGATCTGCCTGCGCTGGCTACACGGCTTACCGACGTACTGATGAAGCAGATCTTCGTCCACGGCTTTTTCCACGCCGATCCTCACCCGGGCAATGTCTATGTGCTGCCAAATGCGGTGGTTGGTTTCTTTGATTTCGGGATGATGGGGCATCTGGACGAACGCGGACGGCAGAGCTTTGCCGATCTCATCTGGGGCATTGTGGAGCGCGATCAGGTGGGTGTCAGCGGTGCGCTTCTCAAGCTTTCGCAGTGCGAAACCGAGCCGAGCCGCCTGACTCTGGAATTTGATGTCGGCGAGTTCATCCACCGTCACTTCTATCGCCCTGTGGAAGAGATCGAGTTCGGCAAGCTCATCATGCAGCTTCTACAGATCACCAGCCACCACGGCCTGCGCATGCCGCCCGATCTTTTCATCCTGCTCAAGGCAATGGGCATGATGGAAGCGCTGGTTCGCGAACTGAGTCCCAAGCATGATTTGATCCTGCAGGCTGCGCCTTTTATCGCTCAGGTTCGCCTGAATCGTTATAATCCCAACAAGCTGGCGCAGGGCATGGTGGAGTTCGGTTACGACTTTGTGGAGCTGGCCCGGCAGATGCCGTCGGAGCTACGCAAAATCTTTTCTCAGCTTAAAACCGGCGAAACGCAGTTCGTCTTTAAACATGAAGGGCTGGAGCCGCTGGATAAGACGCTGGATCGTATCAGCAACCGCATCAGCTTTGCGATGGTGCTGGCGGCGCTCATTGTGGGATCCAGCATCATCGTGCATAGCCAGGTGCCGCCCAAGATTTATGATATTCCCATCATAGGCGTCATAGGCTTCCTTATAGCCGGCGCCATGGGCTTTCGACTTCTGCTGGCGATCCTGTTCCACGGCAGGATGTGACTTATTCTAGTTCGCTTTCAAGATGAGCCTCGTTATTCGACGTGAGAATCCACTTTTTAGGAATCAAGTTGAAAGCGAACTAGAAATTAGACCAATTCGCATTAACGATGCGAATCGGTCTAATTCTGGCTTTGTTCCAAAATGAAGCGATCCTACGTTACGCTGGTTGACCGCGCGACGTCGAAAATCTAAACTCCCGCAATGCCGAAACCTCCCGCTCTGGGCCGAGGCCTTGGAGCTCTGATTGCTGCCCCAAAGCCCGTAGCCGCCAACCCGCTTGTTCCCGCCGGACCCACCGCCGCCCTGGCCAGCCCTGTCCCCGTGGAGGAAAAAGGCGAACGCATCATCCCGGCGCCGGTGGCGGACATCACGCCGTGCCCGTGGCAGCCGCGCAAAAACTTTGCGCCGGAGGCGATTGCGGAACTCGTGGAATCGATCCGCGTGCATGGCATTCTGCAGCCCCTTATTGTGCGCTCCGCCGACAGCTCGGCTGTTCACGCGAAGTTCGAGCTGATAGCGGGTGAACGCCGGCTGCGCGCCGCCCGCGAGGCAGGGCTGAGCGAAGTCCCCGTCATTGTTCGAGTGGCTACCAACGAGCAGGTGCTGGAGCTCGCCCTCGTTGAAAACATTCAGCGCAGCGATCTCAATCCGCTGGAAGAAGCCGAAGCGTACTCACGCCTGAGTACCGAATTTAATCTGACCCACGAGCAGATTGCCGAGCGCGTGGGCAAAGGACGCGTGGCGGTCTCCAATACAATGCGGCTGCTGCAACTGCCGGCGTCCATTCAGGCATTTGTCATTCACGGGCAGCTTTCCGTGGGTCACGCTAAGGCCATTCTGGCGCTTGGTAAAGATGAGGAGCGAGTGGCGGTTGCCGAGAAAGTGGTGCGCGATAATCTTACCGTGCGTCAGACCGAGAAACTGGTGGGTGAGCTCGCCGCGAATCCCGGCACGGGTGATGCATCGGGCACGGTGGACAAAAAGAAGGATCAGAAGCCAGCCGACCCGATCTTTACTTCAATGGAGAGCCGCCTGCGTCAACATCTGGGAACCCGTGTCCGCTTCGTCGGCGGCGCGCAGAAGGGAAAGATCGAGATAGAATACTTCAGCCCGGACGATCTGAACCGCGTGCTGGGTGTGCTGGGCGTTACGGATTTTTAGTACAGTATCGGGCCTGCGTGCAGGTCTTCATTCCAAAAAGCAAAATAACGCCGCACCCTGGTACAAATGGAAAATATCTGCTGAGGAAGTTGGCCAGCATAAGCATCCGTACCAGAGGGCGGCGTTATTTTGCCGCATGGGCAGGCTGCGTCAGGCGATGTGCATAAGGCAACGGGGCGTGTGGGCCAGCGGTTTACGCATGGCGGAGGACACGATGTCGCGTGCAAACCGGGCATCTTGCGGCTTAATGACGCCACGCTGAAGCAGCGAATTGGCGCGTGCCACAGCTTCGGGAAGCCGTCCCTGATCTATCAGCAGGGCAATCTCATACCGGGCATTGTAGCGGAGCTGGATTTTAACGGCGAAGGGAGACATGGGCATAAATGGGTGATAAATAAGTTGGTACAAAAAAGTGCCAATAATCTTGCCAAACACCCGGATGCGAACAGCCTGCCGGATAGTTTTTTCCTAGCCTGTGTGAGCACCACATAGTTCACGCTGGTCCGGGTTCCTCCATACAGCCACAACCGGATCGGCAGCCTCCATCAATCCCCGGCTCACCAAGGTAGGAGTGAAGTTAGCCACTTCACTGTTCCCTTGAAATAGTACAGTGCAACCAAAAGCATCAGGAAACGTACTGATTTTCCGATTAGTAGTCAGCTATGGCCATTTTTGCCCGGTGAATGTGTTTATACAGATTGTTGGAAGGACAGGTATTAACAAGATGGGTGGATTGGACCTTCTTATTTATCGTCGCGTAAAAAACAGCGCTATACCTGCCAACGCGGCCAGTGCAATCCCTGAAGTCATGGCTATAAGAACCCCATCACGCAGCATTTTGCTAGGAATGAACGCGAGTTTATGTGCATTGGAGAACAGATCAGCTTCCCATTGTCGCGCGTTGTCTGTGTGCCGTGTCACGCTCTCGGTGAGGGTTGAAACGTAGACTCGTGTCCCCCTGTTGTCCTTTAATATAAATTTATATACAGGTAATATACGGAAAATGGGGATGTATTCACTGTCGTAGCTGGTGAGACAGGCCGAGAACTCCACTTTTTCGCCGCCCAGAAACCGGGATGCAATCTCCTCCGCCATTGCCGCATCTGTATCACTGCCTGCCTCTCCATTAGTTGCGTTAATATACAGCCGGGAAAGTGTACCTGTTTTACCAGTGCATTGCACGATGTACCAGGGCGTATTCCGGATCATTCGCACATTGATTCCGCTGACATGACCGCCACCGCCGGGTACCAGTCGCAACGCAGCCTCCGCTGCCTGCGCCGGTGTAAGTTTTACCAGCGCAACGTCTAATGCAGGACCCGGCGCGCCTGGCCGGGGTGGCGGTGACTGCGTCCATGTCATCACGGTGTGCAGAACTCCGCTGCACGCCGAGAGTAAAACGGACAGACCGAAGATCAGGCCCAGCCAGCGGTGAGAAGCCCGCAATCGCGAAGAAAATTTTCGCGATACACTGGCTGACGGCGTTGCTTTTGGGGGATTTACCGTAGTTACCATTTCCATTCTACACCTCCAAAGAATCCGCGCCCATCACCAGGAGAGAACACCGCACTGTCCTGACCTCTTGCATTGACCAGAAGGCTGGTAGTGGCGGCGTACGTCTCGTTTGTTAAGTTTTTAGCTTCCAGGAAGATAGAAAAGCCGCCTCCGTTGGGGCGCTCACACTTCCAGCCCGCCTTCAGACCAAGCAGTGTGTAGGGATCGGCTTTCAAAGTATTAGCGAAATCCACATTGTAGCTGCTGATAGACCACTCCACATTGGGTCCGACATAGAATCCGCACGGATGAGTGTACATGAGTTCGGCGCGATAGAAGTGCTCGGGGATTCCCGGCAAATCGTTGCGTCCATAGGCGGGATCGCTGTCGAAGTAGAAGTTGCTCCACGTGTAGGTCTGGCGCAGCGTCAGGCTGTCAGGCTTTGCGTCGCGTGTTGTCGCGAGGTGTTCTGCCAGCGTGGCATGCAGGCCGACCTCGACGCCCTGGTGATGAGTCGCCGTGCCGTTAACGGTACGTTCGAGTCCGGGGGCAATCTGGTAACTCAGCAGTTCATTGTCGACCCAGGAGTGGTAGGCGGTGACATCCCAGCGGAAACGGCCGATTTCGCCGCGCGAGCCGAGTTCAACGGTGGTGGCGGTCTGCGCTTCCAGAGGCGTCCATGCGTCAAACGGGGTGGAGAATTCGGGAAAAGCCGGCACATTGCCCATCAGTTCGCCAAAGGAAGGCGGCTCGAAACTTCTGCTGATGTTGGCGAATACGTTAGTACGTTCGTTGATATCATAACGGGCGCCCAGTTTGGGATTAATGCCAAAGTAATCATCATAATGATGAACGCGAAGCGGGATCTGTTCATCCATCTCGCGCCTGGCCCATATCAGCTGCATGCCGCTTATAACGGAGAGATTTTCCATGACTCGCAACTCATTCTCGCCGTAGATGATGCCCTGACCTGCCTTCATGGATGAATCAAAGAAGCGATTGCCCCGGTTTCCTGCGTTATTGATGTAGCGGTTGTCCTGCACAGTTCCATATGCAGGGGCAATACCCACGACAAAGCGATTATCCATTCCGCACAGATCCGCTGTATTGGTATAGTGGATATCGCCTACCCAGTCGTTGCTGAGCTGATCGATCGCGAAGAGAATCGGATGGTCCAGGCTCTTCCATGTCCACGCACCGGTAAAGTCCAGACGCTGATCTCCATCGATACGCAGGCTGGTGGTGTTGGCGATACGCACCAGATCAAAGTTACGCATCCAGTTGGAGCGCACACGATCGAAGCGGCTGACCGGGCCGGGCAGGGGACCTGCGGCCTGGGTGGGATCGCTGTTCATGGCCGCCTTGGTCAGGTCGCCCGGAAGCTCCGAGTAGGTGCTGGTATAGTTGACGTAGAAGCGTGTCTCCAGATTTTCATCAATGCGCCAGCCGACATTGGTTGCCAGGCGCTGCGCACTTTGCTGAGCATGTTCGCGAAAGCCGTCCTGGCTGAAGTGGGTCACCGTTGCGTAGTAGTCGAAGGGTCCCATGACCATGCCGCTGGAGACCTGCCCGCGCAGATAACCAAAGCTGCCCGCCTCAAAACGCCCCTGCAACTTCCGGGAATTGTAGCCTGTCGGCGAGATGTAGTTGATCGAACCGCCCAGCGTTGCGCCGCCGTACTCCAGCGCATTTGCACCGCGGTACACCTCGATATAATCCACCGCCAGCGCATCGATTCCCTGGAAATCGAAGCCGCCATCCGCCTGGTTCAGCGGAACGCCATCCTGCATGAACTGCAAGCCGCGTCCGTGGAACGTCCTCTGGATTCCTGAGCCCCGGATGGAAAGCCGCGATTCATCCGAGCCGAAGCGGGGCTGCACAATGACGCCGGGTTGAAAGTCCAGAGCGTCCTTAATCGTCGAGACGCGGCCATTCCTATACTCATCCGCGTTGATGAAGTTAGTGCCGCCCGCCACTTTCTCCAGTTGCTCGCGAGCAGAAGTGGCGGAAGGAATGGTGAGGGGAGAGGAAGGCTTGTCCTTATCTGTAGTCTTCTGAGCAGTTACGACGACTTCCTGTAGATCAGATTTTACAGGCTGACTATAGGCTGGAACACTCCAGCATGTGATAACGAGAATGCTTACCGCTGATAAGCGGCACAGAAAACGAAGCTGCATAACAATTTGAGCTTAAAAGGGATGGGGACGATGAAATCAACAACGAGAAAGAGGGCAATGCGGATGGATTTCCACGCATTGCATCTGCCCGTATGTAGGAAGGCAATACGGCTAATGCTTTGGCAAGGGGGGCAGGAAAGCACAGTTGGAGAAGCTAAAGATGTAAGGCTGCTAATGCGTATCCGCAGCATCATGAGATGCTGAAAACATACGTGCAGTCGGCTTCTTTACGCCGGTCCCGAAAACAGAAATGATGTGTCCGGCGGCAGACAGAGCTCACGCCGGTAATACTAGACAGATCGAGGCGGCAGGCGCAGCGGCACTGCCTGCCGTGCGACGCAAAACATGTCCGTGCTGGGCGCATGACGATGCGCATCGGATTCCGGCAGGACGATCCGAAGGGCCGGGCAGAGAGGAAACTCCAGCTTCAGATTCTGCTTTAACTGCAACTGCTTCTGATCCTTCTGCTCCTTTTCCTGGCCGGATTTAACCGTGTTACAAAGTGCGCAGGGATGCTCGCCGTCAAAGGTCTTGCCGAGTGCGGAACTGATGGTTTCACCACGGCTGGAATGATCAACAATCATCCCAGCCCACGCCACAACCTGCAGCGCGGCCCAGTGCCCGCCCATGATCTGGATGCAGGCGACAAGCGCAAGGATGTAGCCTACGGGGCGAAACATATCGCCGGGCAGTAATGCAAATAGATCCGGCAATGTCAACCAGCTACATGCCGCCCCGGCGATACGCTGCTGGGGCAATTCTTTTACCGTTATCCTTTCCAACCGGGTGCGATTCGGAAAGGGTCCAGGAAATGGATTGAAGAAAAGGGGAGTATTTGGCATGCAGATACGCATGAATAAGAAGTCCTTGAACGCGAAAGAAAAGGAGTCGGTGAAGAATCGAGCGGAGGAATTGGCGAAGCGTTTGGAAAATCATCCTGAATTACTGGAGCGGATGGAAGCGCTTATGGATATCGCGCAGGCGCCGTTTCGTGAGGGAGATGGGGGAATGGATGTAGACGCGATAGAAGACCGTGTGGTGGGTGAAGTTCGCAAACTTGGTCAGCAGACCATGGAACAGTGGGCTGCGCATGCGGAGGAGCAAGTG
>JBGGNE010000453.1:0-2633 GCA_041287705.1 Methylacidiphilales bacterium
CCAAATGCGAGGATGAAGTTCACCCAGATGGGGAGCGCCTGGCGTTCGTTCATCCAGCCCTGTTTGGGCTGGGCGCTGGGGAGCATGTTTACCAGGCTGGGCGCGTTGGCTTCGTTTACCGGAACCTGCGGGGCGTGGGCAAGCTGCGCGGCGGAGGCCTCCTTGCGGGACTGAGACGCCACCGCGAAGGGATTCTTATCGGAGTTCAGGCCGGGAACCGCCAGCGGGCTCAGGGCAGGAAGCGGGGCAGGGGCAGCGGCGATCGGAACAGGAACCGGTGCTGCCGCAGGTGCGGCGGGCAAGGGAGCGGACCGGCGCGCTTCAGCTGGTATGGGCGCAGGTGCCAGCTCTTCCGGTACATAGTCGTCCTCTTCCGGTTGCTGGGGGACGGCGACAGGTGCCGGGGCTGGGCGTGGGACAGGTGCGGGCGGAGTGCTCTTGGTCATCACCGGCATGGGGCCGGAAACCTTGGGCGACAACGCCTCCATGCGGGAAGGCACGGGGGAAAGCGTGGCACCTGCCTTGGCGGATACCGACGCGGGGCGGGCAGCCGGTGTGGAAGCGGGCTTCGGGCTGAACACCGGGCCGCTTTCTCCTGCAGGGGGCAGATCGATACGGCGCGAGGAGGCCTTGGGCACCACTACGGGCTGTACGTCCGGCATCACGGCAGCGCGAGCGCGCGGGATGTCCCCGGAGGCGGGCGGAAGGTCCAGTTTGGCCGTCTGCCGGTTCAGCTTTTTCTCCGGCGCGGGCACCATGGCGCGTTTCAGCGCGGGGGGAGGCGCGGAGATTTCGCCTACCACTTCCGGCTCAATGCGGAAGGAGGCGTTGCCAAAGTCCACCACGTCACCGAACTTCAGTTCCACGGGCGCAGTGATTTTCTGGCCTTTGATGGTGGTACCGTTGGATGATCCCAGGTCTTCCACCAGAATCAGGTTGTTCTCGTTGGTCAGGCGCGCGTGGCGGCGGCTGATGGAGATATCCTCAAAGCGGAGGTCTGCCTGGTCGTCCCGGCCAATGACATGGGAGCCTGGTGGTACGGGGATGGCCTGCTGGGTTTTTTGATGGCGAAGTTTAAAGATCACGGCATCCTTTGCGTCAGAAAAAGATCGAGTCGACCAGCTCGGGGCTGGGGCTCTTTTTTAGGGGAAAATCGGTAGAGCGACAGGGGGGATGTGTCTGATGTTTCCTATGTTCTGTTACCTGGTTTTCTCTCTGGGAATAGCCCCGCACAGCTTTCAGCGTTGATGCTGGCGCTGGTCATAAAAATCGCGTCTGTTACATGATTGCAGTACAGAGGCTCACATGACAAGCCGTGAATTAATTTCCTTAAAAGTTGCATAGGCAAAGTCAGAATCGGAACAGATCTCGGCATAAAAAGTGAAAGAAACGTCGCAAAGAAGAGCAGAAAGTGAAGAGTCAGATCATCAGGATCCGCTCCATCATCCCAGCGACGACAAAGTCGTCAGCTACCGGGTCCAGCGTCACGCTGGTTGGGCTGGTCGAGGAGTTGGCGCATGAGGCCGTAGCGGAGGCCGCGCACACTGGCTACCAGTTCGTGCGCACCAATGATCTCCATCGTCACGTAGAGAACGGCGCCGCCCGGAACCATAAGATCGGCGCGCTTGTGAGGCAGCCCGGGTACCTGATGTTTCAGCTCATCGAGACTGAGGCCGGCAAGGTGCTCCAGGCGCGTTGCCAGTTCGTGACGTGTCAGCCTGTAGTGATCGATACGCGCGGGATCGTAGGGATGCAGGCACTGATCAATGGCCGCCAGCGTGGTAGCCGTACCGCCGGTGCCGACGAAGAGCCGGTCCCCCAGCGTGTAATAGGCCAGTGCGGGCTGAAGCTGATCATGCAGCGCGGCCAGCAGCTTCTTCAGTGCCGGCTGACCCACGGGGTGGCTGGAAATGAAGCGCTCCCGCAGACGCACAGCGCCCAGTGGCAGGCTCAGCTTCTGCTGAATTCCCTGGCTGTTGCCCTGAATCCACTGCGCGCTGCCGCCGCCTACCTCGGTGACAAAAAGCCCGCGCGGATGCCAGAAGGGATCCGAGGCGACGCCCTGAAACGTCGTCTCCGCTTCTTCATCCCCCGAGAGCAGGCGGATGTTGCAGCCCAGGATCTCCTGGGCGCGTTTCATAAAGACTTTGCGGTTGGTGCTGTCGCGCACCGCGCTGGTGGCTACAGCGGCGCGCCGCGTCACCCCACAGCGCGCGGCCAGATCCGAGAGCTTCTGCAGGGCGATAAAGGTGCGCTCCATCGCCTAGTGCTTCAGCTCGCCGCAGTGGATAAGATCCTCGGCCAGCCGGGTGCCGATACTTTCTTCCGCCACGACGCGCCACGCTATGGTGTTGCCCGGCGACGCCTCGCCGACGAGCGTCTTCACCGAGTTACTGCCGATATCAAACGCCGCTGCGCGAATACAATCTGTGGAGGTAGGGACATCCTGGCCTGTTGGCAATGCACCTGCTCCCAGCGCGCTGCCTGTGTAGCTGAAGTCGGGCGCGGTATTGGCGGGAAAGCTGGAGGAGGAGGAGGGTGCGGGGGAGGGGTTCACCATTGGCCGAGTACGTCTTGAAGTTCGCCGATCAGTTCATCTATTTTTTTGACATCCTTGCGCCGCCCTTTTTCCG
>JBGGNE010000454.1:0-5085 GCA_041287705.1 Methylacidiphilales bacterium
GCCTTTATACTGGCCGCTTTTGGGTTCGTGCAGCGTTGGGCTTTCGGTCGATTATTATTCTAATAAACTCCCTCAATCCCGCCTCGCCCGCTTCCCAAAATCGGCGCAGTATAAAGGCTAAATAACAACTACGATTGGTCTTATTCTAGTTCGCTTTCAACTTGATTCCTAAAAAGTGGATTCTCTCGTCGAATAGCTCGAATAACGAGGCTCATCTTGAAAGCGAATTAGAATTACTGTCGCTTCAGCACCAGACGCGTGCATGAGAGAGGCGGCCCGGATGCAGTCCTTTCGATTTCTCAACATGGATATTATCACCGTTATCCCCTGGTTTGTGCTGGGCAACAGCATCTACCTCTTTATCGCCATGGCGCGGCGCTTCTGGAAGAACGATTACGTGGCGTGGGAATGGATGGTGGTCTCGGGATTTCTCGCCGCGTTTGCAGCAGCCATCATCGTCCTGCGGCGCGGACCTGCCGGCGGCCTGATTGCCGAGGAATGGACGTGGGTATGCCTCGTTCTCTTTATCCTGCTCTTTCTGGCGCCGGCGCTGCTGCTGCGGTTTATGCAGCACTGTCAGGATCAGCACTCTTACATTATCGCGTGGATACTGGCCACCATGGCGCTGGTGCTGCACCCCTTCCCCAGCAGCTACCACGCCTGGCAGCTTGGCCGGTTTAATGTGCTGATGGGCAGCGGCAAGCTGGATCTGGCGGTGGAAATGCTGCGCGAAACCCCGCAGCCCACGGATATGCAGTCGCTTATCCGCTACATGGGAATGCTGCGCCTGCTGTGGCGCTGGGACGACATCATACGCATCGTAGAGTGCATGCCGCCGAAGCAGCAGCAGGAACCCGCCATCACCGCCTATTACCTCTATGCTCTGCCGGAGTTGGAGCGCGTGGGCGATCTCTTTACCGCCGCGCGCAACATGATGACGGCGCATCCCAATCTGGGGCCGCTGCGCTACTATTTTTACCTGAATCCCTGCGCCCACTCCGGCCGGCTGGATCTCATCCTCAGCATGCTGAACGGCCCACTGCAGCATGTGGCACCCCCCTTTAAGGAGTTGTGGCTGGCCACAACACTGCAGCGCGCCGGACGCCACCTGGAGGCCCGTGTTGTTCTGGAGAAGATGAAGAAATACCCCTCGTTCCTTGTCCAGCGCTCCGCCCGCCAGCGTCTGCAGGAGCCGTTGCAGCAGGCTCACCTGGCCAGCGACGAAGACGCGCATGTTGTCCTTAGCCAGATTGAAAAAGATCTGCGCGATGATGAGTACTATATAGAGAGGGCCGCCTCCAGGGCCGAAGAAGCGCTTTCACGCCCGGACGGCGTCGCCAGTCTGCTCGATTCTGAGGGGCCTAAAGAAGGGGATGCCGCCGCGTTCGAAGCTCACCGCGCTGCGGCTCAGGCTGCCGCTCAGCAGTCTGCGGATCAGGAGGTGGATGCGCTCCACGCCGCCCGCAGACAGTATCGTCCATGGGCCACCTGGGCCATTGGTGTCAGCCTTGTCCTGGTCTTTATGCTGGATAACTTTCTGGGGGCGCCGGCTGAACCCAACAGCCTTTCCCAGGCGCTGCAGACCTGGATTCGCGGCTTCATCCCGGCAGGCATGACTTCCGACTTTAATCACCCCTTCTATCAGATGGGCGTCTACAGCTACATGCACATTATTCACAGGGAGGAGTACTGGCGGCTTGTCACCCCGCTGTTCCTGCATATCAATCTGCTGCATCTGGGGTTCAACACCATGGGCCTGCTCTCCTTCGGCCCGGAGCTGGAGCGGGTGCTGGGACGCGTCCGGTTCCTCATTGTGTACTTTGCCTGCGGACTTGCCGGCACAGGGGCCATGACGCTGATGATACATGAAGGATGGATGCAGCCGCTGTTTATGCTTGGCGCATCCGGGTCGGTCATGGGATTAGTAGGTGCTACGGCATGGATACTGCTTCATCGCTCGGTGTGGGGCAACCAGGCGATGGCCCGGGAAAACCTGGGACAGATTGGGCTGCTGCTGGGACTGCAGACGGCGTTTGATCTCAGCAACCCGCAGGTCAGCTTTACCGCACATTCGCTGGGTGCGCTGACCGGCTTTCTCGTCACGATCCCGCTGTATCGCCCCCGTAGGATGGAAGCACCTCCGCCTTCTGAGGCAGCCACCAATACTCGCGCTGTCACTGGCACAACTTCGTGAGCAAAATGGAGCACTTCTATCCGTCTAATATCACAAGCCTTATGTCCGCCAATCAACTGCGTGTAAACGAATTGCTTAATCTTCTGGCGGGACGCGCCGGACTTGGTCAGTTGAAGTTAAATGACCTGGGGATCTGCACCTTCCAGTTTGGCAACGGAATGCACTTTGTGGTGGAGCTGCCGCCCGGCACGGATGTGATTTATCTGATGGCGCCCCTGGCCCGTATCTCGGAGAACAAAGACGAAGCCTACGCGCTCTACCGCCGGGCACTGAAGGCAAACTATCGCGGCGAAGAAACGGGCGGCGCCACCCTCACCCTGCACGAAGCGCTCAACCACATTGTCCTGTGGCGCTCGGCTCCCGTTATCTCGCTGGACGGGCCCGTCTTCATCCAGATGGTCGAGCAGTTTCTGAGCACCGCGATCCGTCTCGCACCACTGCTTGATCACGCGGGCGGTGAACCCGCCACGGTGAAGAAGTCCGAAATCCATAACAGCGCCTCTGCCATGCCCGCCACAGCAAAAGATCTGGCCGGCGCTGATGCGTCCGACTCCCCCGTGGCCGCGGATGAAGACGGCAACGGAATACCGGACTTCATCGAAACGCGCCACTATATGGCATGATGCATCAGAGCATTTCCCGGCGCTCATTTTCTAATAGCCTGAGAAACGGTCCTGGTTACCGGTTGGTATTCATTTTCGAATACAAAAAATGACTTTTGTTGTCCGCCTGCCCGGGATAAGGTTTTAATGCACCCAAAAGGTACGGACATACTTAAAATCGCTCGTACGCTAAATTTGTATTTCTACTAATTGGGATTCTGATATAATAAGGGGAAAACCAAAGGGACAGGAAGGAAAACGAGAAGAGGTCCGCGTTGCAACGGAGACGCAGTGACGTCCGAAACCCCGCGAGCCTGCCCTGCCCAACCACTAGATCATGGCTGAATTGTACTTGTGGATCGACGGCGCCCAAGCCGGTCCCTACACTGAAGACGAATTGCGTTCAAGGGATCAGAGCGGCGAGATGGCCGATGAATCGATTCTCATAACCACGGACCTTGGCCAAAGCTGGGCTCCCGTCGCGGAATTCCGCGAACGCTGGGCTGGCATGCCGCCTGTCGCTCCCTCCGCGCGCCCACCCGCCGCCCTGCCCTCCGCAGTGCGCACTGGCGGAACCAAAAGAGATAACTACCCGCCGGGCTACGCCCCGACGATGAAGTTTGATATCCCGGATAAAGCCGCCCCCGGCGGAGGAACCGCGCGCCCAGCCAGCACTATCCGCAAATCGCCCGCCGCCCGCCCTGCCAGCGTGAGCCAGAATGCTCCGCCAGTGTCTGAACTTGCCCAGGCTGCGCCCGGTTCAGTGCCCTCGCCCGCATCCAACCCCACCTCCTTCGTGCCCGCAGCTCGACCCGGTGCCGATAAAGGCGTCGTACAACCCAGCTTTGCCCGCGACCGCGATATCCATATCGGTGCCGCCTCCACAATCAGGATTGACATCCCCGAAAGCGGCGCCAAGCCGAGCGGCAACAAGCCCGCCAGCCTGGGTGGCAACCGTCCCCCGGCCACGCAGCAGCGCCCGGCCAGCCAGAGCATGCCCGCCTCCCTGGCTGCAGCCTCCTCGCTGCCGCCCGCCCCGGCGCAGCGTCCCGGCAATCGCGCACAGCCGCCCGCCAGCCTCATGTCGAATGCACCGGCCGCTTCCACCAATGGCCCCGCGCCGGCCGCAGGTGCAGGAAACATCGCCCCCGAGCGCAAGCCCGCCATGCGCCCCGCCTCTCTACAGCCGGGTGGCTCGGCAACTCTCGCCCCCGCTCCCTCGGGCCTTGCCGGTGGTGCCAAAGCCGACGTCCCGTCAAGCCTGAGCAGCAGCAGTAGCAGCGCGGCGAATCCCGATGCAACCGACAGCAACGCGGCAGCTCCCGGCGCAGGCAACACGCCCGCACGCCCGGGCTCCACGCTGGGCAAGAAAGGCATCTCCGCGAGCATGAATGCCGCGGTAGCCTCCTCCGCCTCCAACCTGGCCGCAATGGTAAAGGCCGCGGAAGCTGCCTCCGACGCAGCTGCTGCCGGTGGCAACATCAACGCCAAGCCGATCGAAGTCGACGATGATCCCTACATAAAAGAGGATCTCGCCTCCCAGATCGGTATGCTCGGCGGCGTTCTTCTCCTGGCCGGCACCTTCTGCCCGCTCGTCCAGTTCAACGCCAGCGAGTCCACTCATCTGCTGTCTTACAAGGAAGGCTACGCCACGATCGCCCTCGGCATCGCCGCCATCTTCCTGGCCTGGGATCGCCGCTTCATTGGACTGTGGGGCACGAGTATCGCCACCTTCGGCGTGCTGGCTTACACCTACTTCGTCTCGGTACCCGCAGCCGCAGTCACGCAGGGCGCCACCGCCCCCTCATGGACCTGGGGCATCGGTGTTATGATTCTCGGCGCCTTGCTGCAAATCGTCGCAGCAGTCCTGAGCATCAAAAAGGCACCCAAAAAGCCGTTGTAAAGCAGGAATGCGTCTGCGTCTGCCACCTCCTGAAATCAGGATCACCCGGAGCAAAGGTTAACCGCCTTTCTCCGGGTTTTCTTTTCGTCTTGCCTGACCAATGCATACAAGCCGCGAGCAACGCCGGCACAAGCTGCGACTACTCAGGAGCCTGCGGTGCTCATCTGGCTCATGATCTACACCGTGATGCAACGCCACCAGGCATCCATCCAGATCAACTCATAACACTCTGATTCTAAAGCGATACATCGTGCAGATGCGAAGGCGAAGGCGGCTGCGGCTGTTGAGATGAAACCTCACGCTGACCTTGCACCCGGCTTTGCTCCTCCTTACCTTTAGCTTCCCCGCCGGGTTTGGATCCAGGCGCGCAGCCACCGGGAGCCATT